>NZ_JBEXXK010000020.1:0-176271 GCF_040630405.1 Streptomyces sp. NPDC005811 | reverse complement strand
ACCGCCTCAAGGCCATCGAGCGCGAGAGCGAAGTGGCCTGACAGCTGGGGACGTTCGTCTGTACGTAACTGGGGAGGAAAGTCCGTACGCCGACACCCCGCCTCCAGGTCACCTCGGTGAACCGCTCCGCACCCGCCTGCGCTGCGAGGACACAGACGGCTCGCGGCGGGGTGCGGTAGCGGGGAAGGGTGCGTGGTCCGTGCCCGCCGTAGGCCGGCTGGTGCGGCTCGACATCCTGCAGATGGGCGACTTCCTTCCCGCTCAGCGCCAGGACATAGAACAGTCCTCGCTCCTGGAGACCGAGCCGAAACGGGGTGCTGACGCCGTAGCCGGCATCGGCGACCACGACCGGCGCCTTCAACTGCCACTTGGCGAGTGTGTCCAGCAGGCCGAGCGCGAGACGCCACTTCTCCTGGTGCACCACGTCGTCGGGGACTCCTGCCCTGCGGCACCGGTCCGGTTCGTCCGTCCACTCGCGCGGCAGATACAACTGCCACTGCAGCGGGCACGAGGCGGTGTCGGTGGCGGCATGGACACTGACCGCGACCTGGCAGTTCGCCCGCTTGCCGACCGCTCCGCAGTACTGGCGGGCCACCCCGACCGACGCCTTGCCACACTTGGGGAACGACACGTCGTCGATCACCCACACCTCGGGCCTGACAACTTCGGACAGCCGCTCGGCGATCCGCTGCCTTACCGGCAGCGGATCCCACGGCGACTGGTTCACGAACTGCTGCAGGGCCTGCATGTTGCCGTCCGGCAGCCGCTCGGCCATCGGCTGGACCGACTTGCGCCGGCCGTCGAGCATCAGGCCCCGCAGATAACACTCGCCCCACCGCCGCTGACCCCGCCGGGGCAACGACCCGAACACATCGCCAACGAACTCCGCCAACTCGCCACGGAGTCGGTCCACTTCCCCCAACCTCACTTCGGGAAGCTGCCCAGGATCAGCCGAGATCACTCAACGTAACGAAGCACTACTAGTAGTGCTTCGTTAGGTTCTGGCTCTGCTTCTGGCGAGGGGGCGTCCGCAGGTGGTGCAGGTGCCGGCCCAACACCTCAGCAGGTCTTGGAGGGCGTCGAGGACCTGGTAGAGGGTCAGGCCGACGTCTGGGCTTTTGGGTCGAGCCGTCGCAGGGTGAGGAAGGCCTGGGCGGCGGTGACGAGGGTGACGTGGTGGTGCCAGCCGCGCCAGGTGCGGCCCTCGAAGTGGTCCAGGCCCAGGCCGTGCTTGAGCTCGCGGTAGTCGTGCTCGATCCGCCAGCGCATCTTCGCCCACCTCACGAGCTCCTCCACGGGTGTGGAGGCGGGCAGGTTCGAGACCCAGTAGCCGGTCGGTGCCTGCTGCCCGTCAGGCCATTCCAGCAGCACGGTGCGGGCGGGCAGAACACCGTCCCACTGGTAGTGGCCGCCGCCGGCCCCCTGGGCGGCGGCCAGGGACTGCTTGCCCGCCAGACGCACGGTGAGCACGGCGAACCGTGAGGTCATCCGTCCCTTGCTGCCCTGCCTCCAGGTGACCTCGGCGAGTGTGTCCGCGGGGATCCGGGCTGCGTGCAAGGGCAGGGCCCGGGGCGGGGTCCGGTAACGCGGCAGGGTCGGCGGTCCCAGACCGCCGTAGGCAGGCCGGTGCGGCTCAGCCTCCTCCGGGTGGGCCACCTCCTTGCCGGTCAGTGCCAGCACGTAGGCCAGTCCGCGGACCTCCAGGCCCAGACGGAAGGGGGTGCTGACGCCGTAGCCGGCATCAGCGACCAAGACCGGCGCCTTTTGCCCCTGCCCGGCCAGCCGGTCGAGCAGTCCGAGCGCCAGGCGCCACTTCTCCTGGTGGACCGTGCCCGCGGGCACCTGGGCCCTGCGGCAGCGGTCCGGTTCGTCCGTCCATTCCCGCGGCAGATACAACTGCCACTCCAGCGGACACGATGCCGTGTCGGTGGCGGCATGGACGCTGACCGCGACCTGGCAGTTCGCCCGTTTGCCGACCGCTCCGCAGTACTGGCGGGCCACCCCGACCGACGTTGTGCCGCACTTGGGAAACGACACGTCGTCGATGACCCACACCTCGGGGCGGACCACCTCGCACAACCGCTCGGCGATCCGCCGCCGCACCGGCAGCGGATCCCACGGCGACTGGTTCACGAACTGCTGCAGAGCCTGCATATTGCCGTCCGGCAGCCGCTCGGCCATCGGCTGGATCGACTTGCGCCTGCCGTCCAGCATCAGACCCCGCAGATAACACTCACCCCACCGCCGCTGATCCCGCCGCGGCACCGACCCCAACACATCGGCAACGAACTCCGCCAACTCGCCGCGGAGCCGCTCCACTTCCCCCAGCTTCACACCACCAGGGATGCCCACCACCAGGCAAGATCACTCGACGTAACGAAGCACTACTAGAGGAGTGCCGACCCGGCACGTCCGTTACGACAACCTCAAACCACCGGTCAACCGTGTCTGCACCGGCCGCAGCCGGGTGGAGTCGGAGCGGTGGCTGACCTTCCGCGCCCACTGCAGCTTCGATGCCTCCTACAGGCAGGCAACGCCTTGCAGGACTGCCAGCAGGTCATCGTCGGTCATGTCGTCTCCGTCCTCGGATCGGAGACGCGTGGTCCAGCGGCCTGCGAGCTCTTCGAGTTCGGCGGAGTCGCGTTGGCCAGTGCTCGGGTAAGTCGCCTCGGCAGAGCGAACACCTCAACGCCATCGTTCAAGGGGGCGGTGACCCACTCTGGCCACGCCTACCCAAAGAGCTGATCGACCGGTGGGGCCTCGGCCGAAGGCTTCTGGAAGTACATGTCCCACTCGGCGATGGCGCTGTCCGGCTCAATGAAAGGGCAGGTCACAGACTCAAAGGCCTCACCAGGTCCGCGCAGGCGCGTCGCAGCAGCGGTCTCGTCGGCGGCGGCAAGGAAGAACACGATGTCATGGGCCATCTGAGCACGATGGCAGCCCGCTGAAGCGACACGGGTGACGGCCATCGAGGCCAGGCGACATCTGTCTCGACCAGTCACATGCAGCTGAAAACCCGCTCGGGCCCCCCGGCTTCTGTCACTGGCTTCTGTCAGGATGCCCCGGTCAACATCGTGATCAGGAGAGACCATGGGTACTTGGGACGTCGGCGCCTTCGACAACGACACCGCAGCGGACTTTGGCGGTGACCTTGATGAGGTAGCTGCAGGCGAACGTGAGGGTTTCGTCCGCAGTGCTCTCACACGTGTGATCGACACCGCGGCCTACCTCGAGGCTCCCGAATCCGAGGTAGCCGTAGCGGCGAGCGCGCTCGTCGCGGCGCAGTGCCCCGGGGGCGAACCGGCCGATCCAATCTATGGGCCGGAAGAGCCCCTCCCGGATCTCACTGGCCTGCGCGATCTCGCCCTTCAGGCTCTCGACCGCATCATGACCGAACCGTCCGAGCTGATGGACCTATGGGCCGAGTCGGATGGCGGGCCCTGGCGCGCGAACATCCGCCGCCTGCAGAACGTGCTCTTGCCACAGCCATCGGGAGAACAGCTCAACTTGATCTGACCCACCCGACCCGCACCCGTGCCACCCGGAAGGTCACTATGAGCTGGGACGTCCTTCTCATGCGTCTACCCGCCAACGTCACCTCTGTGCACGAGATCCCCGCCGACTACACCCCGGCCCCAGTCGGCCGGCGCGACGACGTACGCGCAGCTGTTACTCAGGCTTGCCCCGAAGCTGACTTCGAGGACCCAGTCTGGGCGAGCTTTCCGGCCCGTGGCTGTCGTCCTGGCCGGTGCGTGAGAGAGGATCAAGGACGACCTGGTCCATCAAGTGTTCAAGAGGCAACTGTGGTTGACGGAGCGCAGACGCTCGAGCTCTTCCGGTTCGCAGATAGGGGCCAAAGCGTTGCCGTTGAAGTGAGATGCGGTGCGCCTCTGACGATGGGCGAAGAGTGGTACTACCCAGCCGAGATCGTTCTGAAGAGCAACTTCGTCAACGGGCGGGTCGGTCTACAGGTATCGCAGGAGGATCTGGACGAGTGGGAACGTTGCCTCGACGCCCTTGAGGCTGAGGATGGGGCCGAGTGGCCGGCCGGTGGCCGCAGCGCCTGGGTGGCCGTGGTTCCCGATGACCCGGTGGAGGTGACTGTGCACGACTCGCCGTCGACACAGATTGCGGTGCGTGTACCGATCGACGTCGCCTCGGAGTGGCTGGAGGAAAACCGTCTGCGGTTGGATCGTGTCCGTGCGGCTGTATCAGCTCCCTCATAGAGCTCACGGGGTGAGATGATCTCGTGTGACTGGAGTGATCACGGCGTCTGAGTCGTCTTGGATGGCACCGTTCACCGGGCTGAGCCCGCGCTGTTTCCGCAAACTGGTAACTGCACTTCGTCGCGACGGAGCAGACGTGGTCCGGCGGGGTCGGCCATGGGGCCTGCCTTTGGACGACCGGGTGCTGCTGGTCGCGGCCGGCACCGCCTGGGCAAGGTCGACGGTGTCCGCGATACGTACAACGCCGTGTCAGCCATTCTGGCCGAGCTGACCTGACCGGCCGGGGGCAGCGCTCACACCTGGTTGGGCGGCGTGCGCTCGGCGCCTTGAGTAACACCTGACGGCCGGCGTGCCTGAGCTTGGCTGCAATGAACGGGTCGAAGACCGAGTTGTTGCGGTGGAACAGGCTCGCGGGCAGCGCGACCCGCCGAGCCAGGGCGGGCTCGGCGGGTCGGCAGGCGCGAGTCAGTGCGCCGGCGGTCGCGCGAGGGCGAGTAGCGCTCAGGTCGTCGACCAGCGCCTCAGGCAGGGCCACGTGTTCGGCCCCACTTCACCGTCCCACTGACTGGAGTCCGAGAAGCAGGCCTTCTGCGCGTTGATCACAGCGTTCTCCGTGTTGGCGCCGAATTGCCCGTCTACGCCCTTCGGGCTGTACTTGTTGTCACCGACCCTGTTGGCCCAATAGGTGAGCAGGCACTGCACTTCGATGACGCGCTCGCCGCTCTGCCCTCTCTCCGTGTTGATCGTGTTGGTGTCGCTGTGCCCGGTGTACAGGTAGTACAGGGAGCCAACATGCTTCCAGGTCTCACCGCAGGTCGCCGCGGCCGCGGCGGGTGCAGCCTCCGCGGTCGTAGGTGAGAGGGCGAGGAGCGAGGCACCAAGGATTCCGGATGTCACGACAGCGACCAGTTTGGGCTTCGCCGTCCTTCGTCTTCTTGCGATGTCTCGGATCACTAATTTTCCCCCTTGTCCAGATGCATTCCGGTGGGGCAACGATGGCAGGGAGGTACACAAGGAACCAGGCTGTTTAAAGACACAGGCGCTGGAAGTCAGAGGGCTAGGAAATGGCCCTGGCATGAGTCGCGCTCTCCTCGTGGGCCGGACGACACTGGCGTGCGACTTTGTCCCCCGCTGGGAGGCGCCGTGAGGCGGACGGCCGGTGATGAGAACCTTCGAAAACGACCAGCGCCACTCGTCGCCCCATTTGGCCTGGTGTTCAACCGAGTGGGGAGTCTCGGCAAGCAGGCGTTCGCGGCCCGCCAGGGCGTGGTCGGCAACACCTTCAACGGCCCCGCCGCTCTGGAGGTCGGAGACCCCAACCAGCAAGAGAGCCGCTTCCACATCGCGAGCTACCTGCCCGCGCCCATAGGCCCCCGGGTCCTCGTCAGGGTCTCCTCTCCTACGCCATCCCGGTCTACGAACTGCCCGACGGCAGTCAGGACCTGGGCGACGATTTCGTCAGCATGGAGGCGGTCAACACCGGAGACCAGCCGATTGCCATCACAGCTGGGGCATCGAGCTCCCCGGTGACCGGCGCATGTTCGTCACGCGAGGCGAGAACTGGGCCACTCGGCTCCCTCACGTGCTCGCCCCCGGCGCCCCTCCCCCGCAGTTCTGGGTCCGAGTCGATGAGCTGCGGCGGGTAGAGCGAGAGCAGCGCATCCCGTACGCGCAGATGCGGCCCTACGTGAAGCCGGCCGACGGAACCGTCGTCCACGCCGACAGCGGCGTGCCATTGGCCTGACGGACAGAAGCCACGACGGAGGGGCGGGCTGCCAACACCGGCAGCCCGCCCCTTCGTCGTGGCGCAGCGGGTGAAGGTCGTCGCAGCTGCTGTGGTGCCGGATATCCGACCGCGTGCTGAAGTCGGCCCGGCCCGGAGGACCAGCTGCGCTCCCCACGACGCCTTCATGGCGGCTTGTCCGTCCGTCGTCGCGCGCGCCCCGCCGTCGCGCGCGAGGAACACCGGCGGCGCCCGATCCCCTCGCCCGCCGCCCGCGGCCTGTCCCGCCCACCCACTTCTCTTTTCTTCCTGCTGTGGGGCGTGGAATCGGGGGCGTAGACGGGATGTCGGCCTCCCGACCACGGGAGGGTCAGCGTGGTGACCTGCGGATTCACGGACGAGCGCGGCAGAGGGCGCGGGCGGTTGTCGGCGGGGATGTGGGCCTGGTCCACGGAGGTGTTGTCGCTTCGTGACCGTGGTCGGGTCTTCGTGGTCGGGGCTCTGGTCGGGGCCGGCTGCTGCTGTGACCGGTACGCGCGGCGCCGGGCAGGACGGCGTCGCACCAGCAGGGAGGCGAGCGGAGCCGTGATGATCGGCGTGGACGTGGGCAGCGGGGACCGGCTGGCGTTGGGCGTGCCGGCGCAGTACCGGATGGCGACCACCGAGCAGATGCACCGGGTGACCGCCCCCGAGGTGCGGATCGAGCAGACCCGGCGGCGGCTGGCCCGGCTGCGGGAGGAGGGGTTGGTCGACCGCATCACCCTGCCGCAGGCCGGGCGGACCCGGGTGTGGGTCCCGACCTCGTACGACGTGTGGCTCGCCTGTGAGTGGCCCGAGGTGCGCGGGCGTCGGCCCTCCAGGACCGTGTGCGATCCGACCGCGATGCGACTGAAGGCCGGCCACATGCTGACCGTGACGGAGATGGCGTTCGTCTTCCTCGAGGACGCCCGCCGCTGCGGGGAGCTGTGTGAGCCGCTGGACTGGATCCCCGAGATGCACCACCCGATCGGGAGCGGCGAGGCTGTCATCCCCGACGCGCTCCTGTGGCGGAGCCGCACCGTCTGGTCGTCGACCGGGGCCGGGGTCGTCGGCGTCAGCGCCGCCATGGTGCCGGCCACGAGCTCGCCGGGCGCGGCGGCCGGGGTCGGGGCGAGGCTCCAGGCATCGGCGGGCGGCGGGCGGCGGGCGGCGGGCGGCGGGCGGCGGGTGCAGCTTCACCGGGCTGGGCCCGCCGTTGGACACGCCCTTCTTGCCCGTGGTGGCCCACTCTCCGGCTTCGGCCTCGGTGAAGAACGGCACCTGCGTCTCCCGCGCGGACCCGTGCAGCGGTCCGTGCGACCTTGATGGGGAGGGGCGACCGGCACGCCCACGGCAGCGGGGTTTGCATGTGCCGTAGCGGCATGTGGTCCAGTAGGCGGCGAGCACGACATTGAGAGGTTCCTTCGCATGCCCCTTCCTCCGATTGCCCGCCGGGTCAAGATCGGCGATGCCGCCGCGTTCGCCGGGACCACGCCCCGCGCCATCCGCCACTACCACGCCATCGGGCTTCTCGCCGAGCCGGAACGTGGCAGTGATGACCGCCGCCGCTACGGATACGACGACATGATCCGCCTGCTGTGGATCCGCAAGATGGCTGATGCGGGTATCTCCCTGGACGACATCCGGGCCAGCTTTGAGGGCACCACCGGCATCGAGCAGTCCCTGGCCCGGCTGGAGGAAACCCTCGCGTCCAAGGCGGCCGCCATCGAAGCCCAGCGGACCGCCGTGCACCGCCTCCGCGAGGCGGGCAGCCCCCTGGGCCTGCTCTCACCGCTGGTCAGCGGCCGCCTGCGCGATCTGCCGCCCGGAGCCCTGCGCTCGACCGATCTCGATACCCTCCTGGTCACGGAGCGTGTCTTCGGCCCGGTGGGCGCCGCCGTCCAGTCCGACCGGTTCATCGTCCTGGCCACCCACCCCGGGCTGCGGGCCGAGGAGGACCGCCTGGCCGAGGCCGAGTCGGCCCTGGACGACACCATGTCCCCCGACGACCCCCGCATCGAAGACCTGGCCGCCCAGCGGTGTGCTCATGAGACCGCCTTGGCAGCCACCATCGACAGATCCGGCCTGGACGAGGCCCTCGACGACCTCCTGGACCAGCACGACGAGCACGCCGGCGAGGAAGAAGCCGAGGCGACGAGCGCACTGGAGGCCATCGGCAAGATGCCGTACGACTTCTCGCCGGCCCGTGTCCGGTACGAGGAATACGTCATCGAACTGCTCCACCCGGCCGATCAGGACAGCGACACCCCACAGACCTGCCGACCGGCGTAGGCGCCCAGGGCCAGCCCGACACGAGCAGTCCGCAGTGGTGCTGTGCGAACGTAACCACGGTGCCCTCGGCGGCCGTTGGGCACTGTGTGAAGAGAGCCGAAGAGCACGCCGAGGACAGCTGCCCGCTTGTCTGCCAGTGCCGGCTGCCGCTGTTCACGCGCACCGTCAACACCTCGCCGATCTGCTGCGGCGCCATCTGAAGGCGATCCGGTCCCGGTGGCAGATCCTGCCGCCCGGACGGATCGAGGTGATCGTCCTGGCCGTACTGCGCCACGACCGGCGCCCAGCCGACATGGCCGGCGGCAACAACGTCTCCGAGTCCACCGTCCGACACTGGCGCGACGAGGCGATCGGACTGCTCGCCGCACAGGCCCCGCGCCTGTACCGCGCATGCAAGAAGATCGCCCGACAGGGTGGCGAAGTGGTCCTGATTGACGGCACCTTCATCCCCGCACCGCGACGCCGACCGCAAGAACTACTCCGCCAAACATCGCCACCACGGCCTGCACTTCCTCGCCCTCACCGACGCAAGGGGCCGCCTGATTTGGATATCCGCCGCCCGGCCGGGCCGCACCCACGACAACACCGCCGCCCGCCACGACCACATCCTGGCCCACCTGCGCGCCGCCGACCTCGGTGCGCTGGCGAACCTCGCCTTCCGCGGCCTGGACAACGACCTACACGACCCCGTGATCGTCACGGGCTTCCCGCCAAGCTCCACACTGACCCCGCCCCTGCCACCCAGCTCCTACGCGCCCTGCTTGTGCGGCTGTTGGCACCGTCCACGGCCTGGCTGCGCTTCCTGTCTCAGCTCGTTAGCCTGCTGGCTGCGGCGCGAACCGCTCCGGGCCAGCGCTGGCGCACCGCTACGCGGTCCGGCGGCCGTGCAGTCGGCGTGTGCCGCCGACGGCCGTCAAGGTCAGCGCAGTCGTGGTCACGGCCGTCGCCGCGGGATGCCGGGCCAGCGCGGCCTGCACGCAGCGTGTGCGATCACGCCCATGACCAGGCGCATCACTCGCCGGACCTTTCGCCGGAGCGGACAGCCCGCCCCCGCGAAGCGCAGCGCGACTGAGCGCCTGAAGGTGGTGACCACCACCTTCAGCCCCGGCTGCGGAAGGTTGGGCCGAACTCCACCTTCCCACCACAGACCTGACCTGCGTGGGTTCTTAACCGTTCCCGCCTTTACGCACCGGGTGGGGGGCAGGCGTTGTTCCGAGAAGAGCTCGATCTTCAGGCCGACTGTGCGCCGGTGCTGATCTGATGGGTGAGCTTGAGCAGTTCTTCGACGTGGTAGATCTCGGTGATCTTGCCGTCGGCAATACGCATGATGTCCTGGCCGTTGATGTCGACCGGGTTGCCACTGGCGGGGAACCCGAAGGCGTCGCTGGTGTGGGTCGCCGTCATCCGCCAGTGGAGGACCACCCAGCCGCCGGGAAGCTCCTGCTGGAAAAGGATCCGGTGCTGCGTCTCGGTGAATCCGTCGCGGACCGCGGCGATGGACGCACGCATGCCGTCGATGCCCGAGGCTGCGTCGGAAGCGGGGTTGTGGTCGATCACATCCACGGCGAACACCTCGTCCGCCCCGGCGACGTCGCCTGTGTCGTAGAGCTCCAGCTCGCGCGCCGCGACCCGCAACGCGGTGCTCGTCGCCGAGCGCACCATCTCGCTTGCGGTGTTGGCCGTAGTGATCGCGCTCATGAGGTCCTCCAGGTGCCTGGTGCTGTCTGCCCCGGCTACAGTTCCCTAAGGGAACCAGTTCCCTCAAATGAACTAATGGGGAGAGCATGAGTGATCTGGAGCACCCACTGCCGGAATGTCCGATCGCACGGTTCCTCACCGTGCTGGACGGGCCCTGGGCGACGCTGATCGTGCGGGAGCTGCTCACCGGCCCGAAACGCTTCACCGAGTTGCGCGCCGCACTACCGGGGATCAGCCCCAAGACCTTGTCCTCACGGCTGCGTCGATTCGTACTCACCGGACTGGTCACCCGCACCGCCTACCCGGAGATCCCACCCCGGGTGGAGTACCAGCTCACCCCGGAAGGCACACGACTTCAGGCCGTCTTCGACGCCATGGCCGCCTGGGCCGAACAAGACCTTCCCCGCACCGGCTCCTTCCGCCTCACGGACCGGTGATCCGAAACGCCCCTTCGCGCTCTTCGGTGTCCCGTGATCACGAACCGGAAATCGCACGACTGTGCCGAAGCCCTGTCGCCATGCCCCTTCAGGAACAGGCACTGAACACACACCGGTGCTCACCCGTACCCCCAGTCGACCGGCTGTCCGAACACACGGGCAGCCCCAGCCCGGATACGGAGCCAGTGACGTGCCCCAGCCGCGACCGCGATCACGCCCGAGCCGCACCCGTTACGCCGGCCGTCTGATGCGCGGAGCCGCAGTCGCGGGGAGCCTGGCGCTGACCGCGGCCTGCGGCGGAGGCGACGGCGATCCGGCAGCCGGGAGCAAGGCGTCGAAGACCCCGGAGATAGCCGCCGTCGAGGCCCAGGTCGTCGCCCCCGCCAAGGTGGAGGTCATCGCGGGCCTGATCGAGTGCAAGGCCAAGATCCGCGTCGAGGCCGACGACATGCGCCAGGGCCTGTGCCACACCGAGACGACCGACTACCTCATCACCACGTTTCCCGAGGAGCAGTACCAGCAGACATGGCTGGCGAAGGCGACCGAGTACCAGGCCGACTTCCTGGTGGGCACCCGCTGGGTGATCAGCGCCGAACTCGACCTGCTCAAACGGTTCCGCCCCACGGTCGGCGGCGAGATCGTCCACATGTCCGGAACGGGCCCCAGCGCCGCCTCCTGACCGCAGACGGGCCTGCGGCTGGGACCCGCAGGGAGCGGCCCCCTGCGGGTCCCAGCCGCGGGCCTTGGCCGATCATGCAGCGGGCGCGGGAACGCGGCTCGCCATCGGCCCCGGTTCGAGGACACGGTCGGCCAAGTACCCAAAGAACAGCCCGAACCCGGTCCACAGCACCGCCTGGATGCCGAGCGACACGAGCCGGAACTCCCACAGATCCACGGCCGGGAAACCCTTGGGGACGTTGTCACCGGACGGCAGGAACACCATCGCGACAGTCACGGCCGCCGCGAAGGCCAGACCGGCGAGGACGGAGGCGTTCCCATTGCCCCGACCTGGTGCGAGGCGGCGGCCGAGCAGGACCGCCCCGATGCCCAGCAGCACGGTGAGCACGATCATCAGGAAGAACAGCGCGGTGCGCTGTCCGATCGTGTCGGGGTTGCCGACCGCGGGCGGGTTCGGCGGGTACTTCAGCATCGGTACCAGGTACACGAGGACGAAGGCGGCCAGAGAGGTCAACGCGGCAGTGGCCCATGCCGAGAACCGGCCGACGCGGCCCAGCGCGAAGCAGAAGACGAGGGCGGCGATCCCGCCGACCGCGACCACGAAGACCAGCATGCCGGTGGCCAGGCCGGCGGTCGACTGCACGGTCCTGCTGACCAGTTCCTCACCGTGCTCGTGGGAACCGGCCGACTCGAACGCGATCGCCGCGTCCACCGGTCCCTCCCCGACCAAGTGGGCGAAGACCAGGGCGGGCACGGCGGCGCCGAGCCCCGCGACCATGCCGCGTACCAACAACCCACGCACTACAGCGGAATTCATCGTCGTCCCGCCCGTCTCAGTGGCAGGGGAAACCGAGCAGATGGCGGGCGTCGTGCGCACACTCGTGCACGCCCTCCCCGGAGACGACGGCGGTGGCCCCCTGCTCGGCGCCGAGGCCCCGGTCGAAGTACAGCAGGACCAGCATCAGGACGCCGAAGAAGACCGCCCACGGGGCGATCGCCTTCAGCGGCAGCGGGGTGACGGCAGGCTGGGCGACGGGGGTGGGGGCGGCAGTGGACTGCGCCATGGCGAGACCTCCTCGGGAACAACGCGTCCCGCGATCGTGTGGAGCCCGCGACGACGGCGTGGGGTCTGACTCACCACCACCTCCACGGCGGAGGGGGTGGCACACAGTGGCGCGACCGTGCCGGGCTTGAACCGGACTTCCGTGGCGCCGTCGTCCTTTCACCCTGGGCGGTAAGGGCAGGGTAAGGATCGACCAACGTAACGTGTACCACCCCGAGCATGACGGTCAGTTCTCCGTCGCGGACTTTCGCCGCTGGGCCAGCCACCACGCGCCGCCGCCGAGGGCGAGCAGCGCGACGGCTCCGCTTCCGATCACCAGGCCCGTGGAGGAACCTTCGTCCTCGTCCGCGGCCTCCTTCACGGCCTTGTCCGTGGCCTCCGGGGTGGCGGGGGCGCTCGACGTGGCCTCGGACGCGGCCGGGGTCGGCGTCGGGCTGGCCGAGGGGCTGGCACCGACGGGCGTGGCGCCCGCAGCCGCCGCCTTCATCTTCAGGACCGGCGCGGGCTGTTCGGGTTCAGCGCCTCCGTCGGACAGCTCGATCCAGCGGGAGATCTCGCCGTCGCTGTAGGTCTCGACGGTCTTGAAGGCGATCTCCTTGGCGTCCGGCAGCCGGCGGACCTTGATCTCGTGCTCGGCGTCGACGCCGGGCTTCAGGGCGGGGCCGCCGACGGTGTAGCCGTCACTGGTGGCCTCCAGTTTCCAGCCCTTGGGCGCCTCGGCCAGGGTCACGTCGCCCGGCGCGATGCCCTCGGGCAGGACGACGCGCAGTTCGGTGAAGCCGGCGCTGGCGGACTCGGCCTCGGAGACGAAGCTGAGGGTGACGTTCTGGGCGAGCGCCTGGGCCTTGTCGGCCTCGACCTCCGCGTGAGCGAAGGCCGGCCCGGCCAGGGCGAGGGTGGCCGTCAGCGCGGCGGCACCGACGAGAGCGACACGGCGTGCGGCGGAGGCACGGCAGTACGTGGGCATGGAGAACTCCTGGCTGGTGGAACCGGGCAGCGGGCCGAAGCCGTAGCCCGGGTGAAGGGACAGTGCGGGACGTGGATGCGTCCCGGTGGTCCCCTGCGCACCAGCGCGTGTTCCATGGTGGAGGCCCCTGCCGGCCTGGGGAGTGCGAAGCAGACGTCCGGCTGGGGTGAGGGTGCTGCCGCGAGTGTGACCGTACGGACGGGCGGCAGCACCCGGGCCACGACGGCGGCCGCCGCCCCGTGCAGGAGACGGGCTGCGGTCAGGGCCGCCGCCACGGCCGCGTCCGCACGGTGGAGAAGCCAGCCGGCTCCCAGAGCGGCGGCCACGTGGGCGGCCGTCATCGATACCGAGGCTTGATGCCATGCGTGTCCGTCACCGTCGGCCATGGCGGCATGGCCGGCCGCGGAGTGTCCTGCGGGATGGTGGCTGCCGCCCGCCCAGGTCAGCGCGAGATGCAGCGAACCCTGCGCGGCGAGCGTGCATACCGTGACCGCGGCCGGTGACAGCCGGTGGCGGGCGACCGGCCGGACCAGAGCGAACTGCCCGAGGGCGAAGGCGGTCACCAGCCGCCACGGCACCGCGCCCTCGGCGCCCGCGTGGTGACCGAGGGCCGCGAGCACGCTGCCGACGAGAGCGAACAGACCGGCTCGCACGCACGCCTGCGTACGGCCTGGCCGCTCACCCGCGGCCGGGCCGTCGTGTCGCCTCACGTGATCACCTGTCACGGTCCGCCGATCCCTCCTTTCCGGCTCTCGTATCTGTCAGGCGGAGCCGCGGATCGCTTCGGCGAGCCGGTCAGGCGTGCGCGTGGAGAGGTAGACGTACGGGGTGGGGTCGTCGGGGTCGACGATCTCGACGCGGACCGCGGTGGTGATGAAGCTGCGCATCATCATGAACGCGCGCAGGTCCGCCTTGTACGTCCGCCACGCCCGTGCCTCCTCGCCTTCGAGGACCTCGGGCTCGCCGAGCGCGGTCAGCGGAATGCGCGCGTCGCCGACGATCAGCAGGCCTGCGGCGACCCGGATCCTCTCCGACCCCTGGGCGCCGACCATGAACCCGCCCAGACCGGTGCCTGCCAGCAGGGCGATCAGGCCGGCGAGTGAGCCGTACGGCAGGAAGACCAGGGCCAGGGAGAAGCCGAAGAGGACGGCGAGGACCCACCACATCTTGGGGGCGGTCAGGCGTTCGTCGTAGGCGGGTGCCTGGACGGTGGTCACGGTGGTTACCTTGTCGTACATGTCGGGGTTGTGGGGGGTGTTCACAGCGGGAGGAAGGCGCTGGCGCGCGGGTCGTGACATAGAACGGCGCCGGTGTCGGTCTCGTAGAACCAGGCATGCAGGCGCAGGGAGCTGTCGGCCAGCCGAGGTGCGACGCACGGGTACGCGCTGAGCCGGTCGAGCTGGGCCAGGGCGTGCCACTGGCCGCCGGCCGTGGTGAGGGTCGGTTCGTCGTAGCCGGACACCGCCGCGTCCACGAGCCCGCAGCGGGAGTGGCCGCACACGATGACGTCGCGGACACTCAGGTCGCGGACGGCGTACTCGACGGTCCTGGCCTCCCCGGTCACCTCGTCGGGACTGAAGTCGGGGATCAGCCCGCCGTAGGTGCGCAGTTCGAACAGGTCGCCGGGTCTGCTGCCGGTGAGCAGGGCAGGCACGAGCCGGGCGTCCGAGCAGGAGACGAACAGCGCGCGAGGTCTGGCGGGTTCCGCCTGGAGGCCGAGGTCCAGACCGTGGGCCGCCGCGCGGGCGCGGAAGACCCGGGCCTGGTCGATGAGGTACTGCATGGACTCCGTCCTTTCCGGTCAGCCGGACAGCCGGGCGTGGATGAGTGCCTTGAACGCCTCGTAGGAGGTGGGCGTGGCGATTTTCGTTCCGTCGAGGAAGAAGGTCGGGGTGCCCTGGACGCCGAGACCGAGTCCGTCGCTCTGGTCGTTCCGGACGCGCGTGGCCACGTCCGGGTCGGCGAGCGCGGCGTCGAACTTCCTCATGTCCAGGCCGAGTTCCTTCGCGTAGCCGCGGAAGACGTCCTGCTTCGACTCCTGCGACTCGCCCCACTCCTCCTGGGTGGTGAAGAGCCTGTTGTACATCGCCTCGAACTCGCCCTGCTGGGCGGCGGCCTGGGCGGTGCGGGCGGCGAGTTCGCCGTTGCGGTGACCCGGCATGGGGAAGTAGCGGGCGACGAAGGTGACGCGGTCGCCGTACTCCTCCCGCAGCTTCTCCACGACCGGGTACATCGCGCCGCACCCCTCGCACTCGAAGTCGAGGAACTCGACGATCGTCAGTTCGCTCTTCTTGGGGGCGGTCAGGCGGTGACTGTCGCCGCGAACGGGCATCGCCTCGGCGGCGGGCTGAACGTCCAGGCCGCCGCTGCCCCGGCTGTCCGGGGCCAGCAGGAGGTAGGAGCCGAACGCGGCAGCGAAGCCCGCCAGCAGGACGGCGGCGGCGATCAGGTTCCTCTTGAGCTTGCTCATGATTCCTCGGAGGGGGCGGGCCCGGTGGCCGGGCGGGCGGGGCGTCGGTCGCGGGCGTGCAGGCTCGCCAGATAGGCGTTGTAGGCGGCGAGGGGGTCGCCCGCGTCACCGCGGTCGATCTTCCGGTCGATACGGCGGGCCTCGCGCTGGTCGGAGCGGACCCACTGGACGGCCAGGATGAGCGTGGTGATCAGGACGGGAATGTCGCCGGTGGCCCAGGCGATGGCACCGGCGTTGTACTGGTCGTCCATCGGAAACTCGATCCAGGGCCGGTCCAGCAGCGACCACCAGCCCTCTCCGATCAGCTCGCTGGAGCTCATCAGCGAGATGCTGAACCAGGAGTGGAACGGCATCGTCAGGATCAGCGCGAAGAGCCGGCCCAGGTGGGGCGGGCGACGCGGACCGGGGTCGATGCCGATGATCACCCAGAAGAACAGCAGCCCCACCGCCAGGAAGTGCACCAGCATGAACAGATGCCCGAGGTGACTGCGCATCAGCGTCTCGAACAGCGAGGTGTAGTACACGGCGAACGCGCTGCCGACGAAGAGCACGCACGCCACCACCGGGTGGGAGATCACCTTCACGTAGCGGCTGTGGAGCAGCCTGAGGAGCAGCTCGCGCGGGCCGTCCGGTTCTCCCTTCGGAGCGGCGGGCAGGGCGCGCAGCGCGAGGGTGGCCGGGGCGCCGAGGACCAGCAGGATCGGCACCGTCATGGCGAGGATCATGTGCTGGCCCATGTGCACGCTGAACAGGACCTTGCCGTAGGTGGCGAGCCCGCTCATGGTCGCGAGGACGGTCACCGCCAGGCCCAGCAGCCACGAAATCGTGCGGCCGACGGGCCACTTGTCGCCCCGGGCCCGCAGTTTCCGTACACCCGCCAGGTAGAGCAGGGCGGCGGTGGCCGTGCCGAAGGCGAACAGCGGGTCGAAGTGCCACCGGGTGAACAGCGGGGTCCAGGGGAAGTCACCGAGCGGCGGCGGGATCGGGAAGCCCAGCAGTTCCTCAGCCGGTGAGACCGACGCCTCGCCCGCGCCGGGTGCCGGGGTACGGGACAGGGCGACCGCCAGCCCCATCGCCGCCGCCATCAGGAGCAGTTCACCGGCGGCGAGCCGGACGAACGCGCCGCCGCGGCCCGCGCTGAGGGCCGGAAGCGTGCGTCGGCGATGCCACCGCCCCATCCAGGCCAGCGCGGCGAGCGCCGCCGCCTTGGCGAGGATCATCAGCCCGTACGCGCTGGTGAACACCTCTGTCGGGGAGGGCAGCCGGACGGCCGCGTTGACCAGGCCGCTGGCGGCGACCGCGAGCAGGGCCCACCCGGCGAGGGGGCTGAAGCGCCGCACGGCGTCGGCGGCCCGGTCCTCGCGGCGGGCGACGGCCACCAGCACGAAGACCAGCCCGCCGAACCAGACCGCGACGCCGACCAGGTGCAGGGCCAGGCTGGTCACGGCGGCGTCGTGGTTGCCGGCGGCCGCGGAGTGCCCGCCGAAGGCGGGCGGGAGGAGCCCGGCCAGGGCGAGCACGAGGGCCAGGCGGGCCCACAGTGCGGTCGTGGCGCCGACGCACACCGTGACGATCACACCGGCCGCCGCGATCATGAGCGCGTAGGAGCGGCCCTGGGCATCGGTGGCGACGAAGTCCGCCAGCATCGCGGCCGACATGACGTCACCGACCGGCTGGGCGAACAGATCGGACAGCGTGAACACCAGGGCGACGGCCGACGCGAGGGCCCAGGTTCCGGCCGCCAGGGCCGCCCAGTTCAGGTAGCGGAGCTGGACCGGGCTCAGTGCGCGCCCGCCGGGGAGCAGCACGGCCACCAGCAGCAGGGCGCCCACGGTGGCCACGGCCGCCGCATCGGTGAGGATCCGGGCCATGGGAAGCCCCCAGGAGGTGAGCGCCCCGGCGTCCTCGATCCCCGGTACTCCGGTCCGCGTACCGTCGCCCGCCCAGAGGGCGGCCGTCCCGACGGCGAGGGCGGTGCCCACGGCTGCGGCGAGGAGCAGGGGCAGGGGCAGGGGCAGGGGCAGGGGCAGGCGGGTCGGCCGCCGGCTCGGGTCGTGTCCGGCTTCAGCTGTCATGGCGCAGGCGCTTCCGCCGGGCCAGGACAAGTCCTGCGGTGCCGGTTGCCACGAGCGCGCCGGTGCCGATCAGCACGGCACTGCCGGAGGAGTCCTGGTCTGCTTCCGCCCGAGCAGCGGCCGACGTGGGTACGGCCTTCGGCGGGGGCGAAGTCGTGGTGCCGGGTGTGCTCGCGCTTCGTACGGTGAAGGTGTAGGAGCCGGAGACCGGGTGCCCGTCGGCGGACACGACCCGGTAGCCCACCGTGTAGCGGCCCGATGGAACATCGGCCGTCAGCGGGAGCGTGACGGTGCTCCCGTCGACCTCCACCGCACCGCTCGCCGCCGATGTGCCGTCCGCCGCGGTCACGGCGACCTTGGCGTACTTCTGGGTCATCGGGTCGGTGAACGTCAGCGTGACGTGTGCGGGCGGTGCGGCGAGCGTCGCGTCCGCTTTCGGGCTGGTGGTGCCGAGTTCGGTGTGGGCCGCGGCTTGTGGCGCGGTGGCCGTCAGCGCCGCGAGTGCGGCGGGTACGACGAGGACGCGTGCCGTCGCGAAAGCGGCACGCCGATGGAGGACATGCATGGGGCGGGACTCTCTGCTGTCTCCCGGCGGCAGGGCCGCCGGGACGGGAGGAACCGGTCGCAGCCGGGCCGGTTCTCCCGCCTCCCGTCAGGGCAGGCAGGGACCGCCGACAGGCATCGGCCGGAGAAGGACGAAGGTGCCGTGCGCGCGACGCGGCGGCGCCCGGCCCTCGTTGATCCGCACCAGCGCGGCCGACCGTGGCGGCGACGTGCTCTCGACGGCGGTGATCTGCGGGCCGGTCCCATGGGCACGGCCGAGCAGCGGCCACAGGAAGACCAGAAGCCGCCGAACGGTCGCGAGCAGCGGCTTCGACTGCCACAGCAGCCGCTCGGTGACGCCCAGCAGCCGGACCGTGAGAAGCAGCGTGACGAGATGCCCGGTCAGCAGAACACCGGTAGGCGGTCCCGCGACGGCGTCGTGCCGGACCAGCCGGGAGACCGCGTCGAAGCCGTTGCCCCCGGAGGGCACGGCCGCGCACACACCGGGCAGCGAGTAGACGGTGTGACAGGCGAGTTGGGCCGCTCCCAGGACCCCGATCAGCTGACCGTCGGTGAGCCGCCTGCGCGTCAGGGCCAGCCCGGCGGGGACGGCGACCAGCGCCATCGCCGCCACGACCGCCCAGCGCGGGGCGTGCCCCCGGGTCAGCGCGTGGCCGGCCAGCGGCAGCAGCACACACAGCACGGCCAGCACCCCGGCCCGCAGACCACGCAGCACACCGGACGCCGGAGCGGCGGAGGGCGGCGGGGAGAGCGGACGCATCACTGATGCCTTCTGGACGTCCCGCCGAAGCGGGCGCGGACGGGGGTGCCCTGGAAGCGTACCGAGTCCCGCGCGGACCCTTCACGCCCGGGCTGCCCGGCGGGAGACCGGCTCCACCCCCGTCCGACCCTCGACGAATCTCCGCAGGTCAGAGACGTATTAACGGACATGACAACGGTCACCGGTGCAGCCTTTGGAGAAGTCGGCAGGCATGCGTTTCACTGCGGGCGGAACATCCGTCGCAAGGGGGAGGCATACGCCATGAGCGATCACGCGCACGGCCACGAGCCGGGGCACGCGCACGGTGCCGGCGGGCACGCCGGGCACTCCCACGGGGTGTCCGCGGACGCCGACCGCCGCTGGCTGGGGCTGGCGCTGAGCCTGATCACCGCATTCATGGCGATCGAGGTCGTCGTCGGTGTCGTCGCCGGCTCCCTGGCTCTGATCTCCGACGCGGCGCACATGCTCACCGACGCCGCCTCGATCGTGCTCGCGCTGATCGCGATGCGGCTCGCCGCCCGGCCGGCCCGCGGCGGATACACCTACGGCCTCAAGCGCGCCGAGATCCTGTCCGCCCAGGCCAACGGCCTCACCCTGCTCCTGCTGGGCGCCTGGCTGGCGTACGAGGCGGTACGACGGCTGATCTCGCCGCCGGAGGTCGAGGGCGGGTTGATGCTGGGCACCGCGCTTGCCGGGATCGTCGTCAATGTCGCCGCCGCCTGGTGCCTGTCGAAGGCGAACCGTTCCTCGCTCAACGTCGAGGGCGCCTACCAGCACGTCCTCAACGACCTGTTCGCCTTCATCGGCACCGCCGTCGCCGCGCTGATCGTCGTCCTGACGGGCTTCGACCGCGCCGACCCCATCGCCACGCTCGTCGTCGTCGTGCTGATGGTGAAGGCCGGGTACGGGCTGCTGCGCGAGTCGGGCCGGATCTTCCTGGAGGCCGCGCCCGCCGACGTCGACCCGGACGCCGTCGGTGACCGGCTCGTCGCCCAGGCCGACGTCGTCGAGGTCCACGACCTGCACGTCTGGCAGATCACCTCCGGCCAGGCCGCGCTCTCCGCGCACGTCCTGGTCGAGCCCGGCGGCGACTGCCACGCAGTCCGCCGGGACTTGGAGGAGCTGCTGCGCCACGACTACGGGATCACCCACACCACGCTCCAGGTCGACCACGTGCCCGACCCGGTCCTCCAGGTCACACCGCACGGGGAAGCGGCAGGGGATCCGGCCCACTGTGAGGAACTGCACGGCCCCGTCCACCGGGACGAACCGCACGCCCACTGAGCCCGGGTGGTCGCCGAGGACTGAACAACGGCGCGGGGACAGCCGTAGGACAGGGAACAGCCGTAGGACAAAGGCGGGACACAGCGCGCCCACCGACCCCGAGGAGACCGGTCCATGAGTACGTTCGCCGCCTCCCGTCCGCGCCACCGGACGGGAGCCGTGGTCCTGCTGGTGGGGGCGGTCCTCGGACTGCTGCTCGCCGGCGCCGGTCCCGCCGCCGCCCATGCCAAGGTGCGCTCCACGACTCCTGCCGAGAGCGGTGTGCTGAAGACCGCGCCCACCGAGGTCACCATGACCTTCACCGAGGCGATGAGCCTGTTCGAGGACTCGATCAAGGTCCTCGACCCCGACGGCCGGCGGGTCGACGTGGGCGTCACCGAACACGCCGGCGCCGACTCCGCCACCGCCCGGGTCGCCCTGCCCGCCGACCTGGAGCAGGGCACGTACACCGTGTCGTGGAAGGCGGTGTCGGCCGACAGCCACCCCATCGGCGAGGCGTTCGTGTTCTCCGTGGGCAAGCCGTCGCCGACGAAGGCCGTCGTCCCCGACACCGCGCCCGGCGAGGGGCTGGCCGGCAACCTGTACTCCGGGGTCCGCTTCGTCGCCTACCTGGGCTACGTCCTGATGACCGGCACCGCGGCCTTCCTCCTCGTGTGCTGGCCGTCCGGTGCCCGGCTGCGCCGCACGCGGCGCCTGCTCCTGGCCGGCTGGACGACCCTGCTGCTGACCGGCCTCGCCCTCCTGGCGCTGCGCGCCCCGTACACCACCGGCGAGGGCCTCGGCCAGGCCGTCGACCCGGCCGCCCTGCGCGACACCCTCGGCACCGAGGCGGGCAGCGCCCTCGTCGTCCGCCTCCTGCTGCTCGTCGGCGGCGGGCTCTTCCTGGTCGTGGTGGCAGGCGCCGGGAAGGACACGGCGGGCGGGGAGTCCTCCTCGCCCGGCAGGCGCCGCCCCGCGCTGATCGCGGCCGGTGCGGTGATCGCGGCGGCGCTCGCCTACACCTGGGCCCTCACCGGACACGCCGCCGCCGGAGCACAGACCGCAATGGCCCTCCCCATGGACGCGCTGCACCTGCTGGCCGTGGCCCTGTGGCTGGGCGGACTGACCGCGCTGGTCACCGTGCTGTTCCGGACCCGCGAGGGCGAGGAGGCGCCGGCCGAGGCGGTCTCCCGCTTCTCCCGCCTCGCCTTCGTCTCGGTGGCCGTCCTCGCCGCCACCGGCCTCTACCAGTCCTGGCGGCTGGTCGGCTCCTTCGACGCGCTTCTCTCCAGCCGCTTCGGCACGCTCCTGCTGGTCAAGACAGCCGTCGTGGCGGTCATGCTGGCGGCGGCGTCGTACTCCCGTCGCTGGACCTCCCGCCTGCGGGAACCGGCCGAGGCACCCGCGGACCGGGAACCCGCCCTGGCCGTCGCGGCCGTGGCGACGCCGGACCCGGCGCGGGTGGACGCCGACCGCGTCCTCCCGGTGCCCACCTCCCGCGAGAGCTCCCCGGAATCCGGCTCTCCGGAATCCGGCTGCCCGGGGGACACGGCAACCACCCATGCCGGTGCCGGGCAGGACGGACCCTCCCCCCGGCACCGCCTGCGGCGCTCGGTCACGTTCGAAGCCGCTCTCGCACTCGCGGTCCTCGCCGTCACCACCGTCCTGACCGAGACCACCCCCGCGCGCACCGAGGCCGCCGCGGCGACGGGCCCGGCCGTGGTCGCGGCCCAGCCGAACACCGTCAGCCTCACCGTGCCCTTCGACACCGGCGCGAAGAACGGCAGCGGCGAAGTCGTGCTCACGCTCAGCCCCGCGAGCGTGGGCCGCAACGAACTCCAGGCCCTCGTCTACGGCCCCGACGGCGGCTACATCGCCATTCCGGAACTGCGGATCACCTTCACCAGCGCCGACGGCAGCGTGGGCCCGCTCGACGCCGAACTCGAGGACCGGGGCGGCTACTGGCAGACCGGCAACCTTCAGCTCCCCGCGGCCGGGAAGTGGAAGGTAGGGGTGACCGTCCGCGTCACGGATGTCGACCAGTCCACCACCACGAAGAGCACCACCATCAGCTGACCCCTTCACCACCGGCGCCAGGCCGAGGGCCCCGCACCCCGAGCAGACTCGAAGAACGAGGACGAGGACCCCAGCCTGCCGTCGGTGATGCCGGGCCGTCGGTCCGCCGCGCCGCGCGCTTGCAGCATGTCGGCCGTCAGGTCGATCTCGGCCCGCTGCCCGTCCACGATGGTCTGCGCCAGCCGCGTGACCGATCCCACCCTGGTGATGCGCGGTCATCAACCGGAGGTAGAGCATCTCCGCGTCCCCGCCCTCGGCATTCCGCAGGGCGCCGAGCCGCGTATCGGTGGCCATCCCGGGCATGAGGGAGCCGTCCTTCGCCTCGTACGTCGAGCCGTGGTCCATCCACGTCATCGGCGCCTCGCCGGAGGACTTGATGACGGTCAGCCGAGATACGGCGTTCGACGACAGAGGAGGGCGATCAGTCCCTCGGCACCCTTCACCTTCACCCGGGTGTCCGGTCTCTGGCGATCTGGTCCCCGTCAGGTTTGCCGTTGGAGGTGTTCCCCCTCGGGGACACGACGACGGGAGTGAGTGCGATGAGTGATCTGGCGTGGATGGCGAATTCCGGCACGCTGCCCACCGAGGAGCGACCCCTGCGGGTCGCGGAGTGGGACGGGTTGTTCTCCGAGCGGCCGGCCTCGCTGTCGCGGCCCGGACCGCTGCGTCTACGCCTGGACCTGGCCGACAGTCCCGGCGTCGAGGAGCGGGTGCGGGACCTGGCGGAGCGGGAGGGCGGCTGCTGCTCGTTCTTCTCCTTCACCCTTCTCCTTCACCGTCGCCCCGGGCGAGGACCTGATCGGTCTGGACATCGCGGTGGACCAGGAACACGAGGCGGTCCTTCAGGCTCTGGCCGCGCGGACCACCGCTCAGGGGCAGCGGTGAGCGCAGGTCTGCGCAGCGGTCAGGTCGCCGAGGCGGCCGGGGTGAACATCCAGACCCTGCGCTCCTACGAGCGACGCGGGCTGCCGGCCGAACCGGAACGCGGCAACGGCGGCCACCGCCTGTACGGCGGGGAGGCGGTGACCACGCTGCGGGGGTGATCAAGGCTGCCCAGCGGCTCGGGTTGACTCTGGAGGAGGTCGCCGAGCTGCGTGGAGGCGGGCCGTCACCGGCACGGCCGTCCCGTCGCCGGGCTCCAGGAGCGGGCCGCCGCGAAGCTCGTCGAGGTCGACGCGAAGATCGCCGACCTGACCACCATCAGCACCGCCCTGGCCGCGGCCGTCGAGGCGGGTCGCGACGACCTGACCGTCTGCGCGTCCAGCGCCTGCTGCCCCATCCCCTCCACCGACCTCGCCGAGGAGAACCGTCCTGCCGGACCCTGCTGCTGACCCCCGCTCCCGCCGGGCGCCGAAGGCCCTCGGGGGCCTGGCCGCGCTGGCCTGCGTGGCCTGTTGCGCACTCCCGGTCCTGGTCGCGGCCGGAGTCGTCGGCGCGGGCGAAGGAGTTGGTGGTGGGCTGGCTGCCCGCGATCGCCGTCGTCCCGGCCGTACTCGCCGCCGGGACCCGGTGGCTCGGCCAGCGCCGCGGCTCCTGCTCATGCGCGCCGAAGACCGGGTTCACGGTCGTGGGGTGCGCACGATGCGGATCTCCCAGCTCGCCGAGCGCAGCGGTGTCCCGGCGACCACCCTGCGCTTCCGCGAGAGCGCAGGGCTGCTGCCCGCCGACCAGACCCCGGACGGGTGTTCATGAGGTGCGCCAGCACTGGGTTTCAGGCCCGTGCGAGGGGTGGTGCAGGCGCCCGGTAGCGTCGCCGGAGTCAGCAGCGTCGAAGGAGAGGGCATCTGCACGTGGACCTGGGCATCATCGGGCAGGCAGCAGGACTGTTCGCCGTCACGAACATCGACGACATCCTGATCCTGGCGCTGTTCTTCGCCAAGGGCGCCGGGTACCCGGGCTCCACCCGCCGAATCGTCCTCGGCCAGTACCTGGGATTCACCGCGATTCTCGCCGTCGCCGTGGCCGCCGCCTTCGGCGCCACCTTCCTGCCCGAGTCCGCCATCCCGTACCTCGGCCTGCTCCCCCTCACGCTCGGCCTCAAAGCCGCCTGGCAGGCGTGGAAAGACCACCGCGACGGCGGCGCGGACGAAGAGGAAGCACAGACCAAGGAAGGCGGCCCCGGCCCACTGGAGGTCGCCGCGGTCACCTTCGCCAACGGCGGCGACAACATCGGCGTCTACGTCCCCGTCTTCGCCACCGCCGGCACCGGCGGGATGGCCGTCTACGCCGCAGTGTTCCTCCTCCTGGTGGCAGTGTGGTGCCTCGCCGGACGGTTCTTCGCCACCCGCCCCGTCATCGCCAAGGCCCTCGCCCGCTGGGGCCACGTCCTGCTGCCCCTGGTCCTCATCACCATCGGCCTGCTCATCCTCATCGAAGGCGGCGCCTTCGGCCTATGAGGCGGCCGGGCCCGTTCGAATCCCGACGGCGGCCAGATGCCTCCCCCACTCGTCGCCAGCCCTCAGCAGGATCCCCGCAGAACCCGCGGCACCGTCCACACCCTCCGGGCCGGACCCCGCCCTCCGGCGCTTTCCCTCTCGTCTCGCCTGTCCCTGTGAGCAAGGAGCACGCACGTTTTCGCAGTCGTCCGGCCTGGCCGAAGCCATGGAACGCCACCAGGTCGCCGTCTACATCGGCCCGCCGGTGGCCGGCGGTCCGGTCGGCCGGGTGGCCCCGAAGCCGGGCCGGGCCTGGAGCACACGATCAACCCAGTGCTCGCCGTGCTGCTCTACGTCACGTTGTTGCAGGTGCCCGCCGCCGAGCTGCTCCGCTCGCTGCGCGCGGGCCGGTTCCTGACTGCGGCCCTGATGGTCAACTTCGTGGTGGTGCCGCTTCTCGTGGCGGCCATGGTCCCGTTCCTGCCCGTCGACCAAGCCGTCCGCCTGGGCGTGCTCCTGGTCCTGCTGACGCCGTGCGTCGACTACGTCATCGTCTTCTCCGATCTCGCCGGCGGCAGCAGCCGACGCCTGCTGGCCGCGACCCCTCTGCCCCTGCTGGCCCAGATGATCCTGCTGCCCGTCTTCCTGTTCCCAAGGCTGGGCTGCCCGCCGCCCTGCCGGGCGGAAGGCCGCCGACGCGATGGGGACCACCATGGTCCCGCTGATGGCAGCGACCCTGCCGACCGTGGTGGCCTCCCAGGTCCCCCAGCTCGGCGACAGCCTGGCGGACATGGCCCGCGTGGTGCCCTTCTACGTCCTGTTCCTGCTAGTGATGGCCTTCGCCGGATACGCCGTCGCCCGCCTCTTCAGCCTCGACGCCCCCGGCGGGTGGGCCATCGTCTTCACCGGCGCGACCCGCAATTCCCTCGTCGTCCTCCCCCTCCCCCTCCCCCTCCCCCTCGCCCTACTCGACTCGTTGGCCGTCGCCGCCGTCGTCGTGGTCACCCAGACCCTCGTCGAAGTGATCGGCATGATCGTCTACGTACGGGCCGTACCCCGGCCGCTTCCGGCCGCTCCTGCCCACCCTCGTCCCCATCAGAACCGGCCGTAGCCGCTGCTCGCCGCGCCACTGCGCCCTCCGGGAACCGCTCCTTCACGGGCCTCGCCCGGTAATCGCCGTCTGGCGGGGGGGTGGTCACCGGGCGAGCCTGCGCGTCAGGCCGGCCCGGCGGGAGCGATCTCGCTGATCGGGACGCGGATGCGGGTCTCGATCTCGTCGCGGATCAGGCGGACGGCGGCATCGACGCCCTGCCCGGCCGGGTCTTCCAGGGCCCCGTCGAGGTACTTCTTGCCGGGGAAGACGGGGCAGGCGTCCCCGCAGCCCATCGTGATCACCACATCGGCGGCCCGGACCACGTCGTCGGTCAGCGGCTTGGGGAACGCGGTGGACAGGTCCAGGCCGAGTTCGCTCTGCACGGCGACGACCTCGGTCTCCAGTTCGACTGCGGGCTGGGAGCCGGCCGAGCGGACATGGACGCGGCCCTGGCCGTGGTGGGCGATCAGGGCGGCGGCCGTCTGGATGCGTCCGGCGTTCTGCACGCACACGAACAGCACCTCGGGACGGGCTTGGGCATCAACCCCTTGGCCTGCGCGGGCGTGCTGCGCTCGACTCCCGTGTCACCGGCAGACCTCACCGATGTCACCGCCCGGAAGCCCCGGTCACCCCTCCCAGGGGCGCGCTGCCATCCATTTCGGCCGTATCTCGGCCGGCCCCCTTGATGACGTCGTAGACGAGGGTGCGGACCTCCTCGTCGTCGGCGCGGTCGCGGACGATGAACGACATCTCCACCGCCTGCTGGTGGTGCACCGCCATGTCATGGGAGAACCCGGCCTCCGCGGACGTCGTGCCGGGCGTGGACGCCCGAGCGGTGCCCTCCGCCGTCCGCCACCACAAGACGGGAGCGGCGACGAGCGCGAGGACGACCCCCGCGGCGATCAGGGCCGGCAGAGGCCGTGGGGCGGCGGTAACCGCTCGCCCCGGCTGCGTCCCTCATGCCGCCTCCCTCCCTTGCACGCGGCGCCCGGCTCCCGTGACGGCGAACCCGGAAACAACGGGTGCCGGAAGACGGGCGCCGGGCGAGGTATGGGTGCACACCGGGAGCACCCGCATCAGCACGGCCAGCAGAGCGGCACAGCGCAGCGCGAGCAGCGGGACCGCACGGCCCGCGCTGTCCCGGAAGTGCTCGTGCCGGTTCCTCATCGCGGGAGATCGTAGCCAAAGCGCGGTAGAGCCACGGAGAGGACGATCGAACGTGCGGCCGATCCTGAATCCACGATGTCCTGAATCCAGGATCACATGTACCGTTGAGGCGTGCTGTCCATCGCCTCAGACATCGACGCCCTGGCCCGTTTCGGCCGCGCGCTCGCCGACCCCATCCGCTGCCGCATCCTCCTCGCCCTGCGCGAGGCCCCGGCCCACCCGGCCGACCTCGCCGACAAGCTGGAGATCTCCCGCACCCGCCTCTCCAACCACCTCACCTGCCTGCGGGACTGCGGCATCGTGGTCGCCGTCCCCGAGGGCAGGCGCGTGCGCTACGAACTGGCCGACGCCCGCCTCGGCCACGCCCTGGACAACCTGCGCGACGCCGTCCTCGCCGTCGAGGCCGACCGCACCTGCCCGGACGCCGACGAGAAGGGCTGCTGCTGATGGCCACGGCGATATCCCTCAGCCCCTCCCCGCACCGCCGCACTCAACTGGCGCGGCGCATACGGCTGCTGGTCGCCGCCACCATCACCTACAACGTCATCGAGGCGATCGTCGCGATCACCGCGGGCACGATCGCCTCCTCCACCGCGCTGATCGGCTTCGGTCTGGATTCGGTCATCGAGGTCTCCTCCGCCACGGCGGTCGCCTGGCAGTTCTCCGCCCGCGAGCACTCCGTGCGTGAGGCACGGGAGAAGACCACACTGCGGATCATCGCGATCTCCTTCTTCGCCCTCGCCGCCTACGTCACGGTCGACTCCGTCCGCGCTCTGGCCGGCACCGGCGAAGCCCAACACTCCACTGTGGGTATCGTGCTCGCCGCCCTCTCCCTGGCGGTCATGCCGTTCCTGTCCGCCGCCCAGCGTCGCGCCGGTCACGAACTCGGCTCCGCCTCGGCCGTCGCCGACTCCAAGCAGACCCTGCTGTGCACCTACCTCTCGGCCGTCCTCCTCGTCGGCCTGCTGGCCAACTCCCTGTTCGGCTGGTCATGGGCCGACCCGATCGCCGCCCTGGTGATCGCCGCCGTCGCGGTGAAGGAGGGCCGGGAAGCGTGGCGGGGCGACTCCTGCTGCGCCCTGCCGGTTGTGAACATCGCCGAAGCGGAAACGGACGGCTGCGGCTGCAGTCCCGGCTGCACGTGCTGCGACCCGAAACAGCAAGCGAGCAGTCGATGACCGGCTGAGCCCGGACCGCCGTGTACGCGGCTGCGCACCCTGATACGGCTCCGCCACGCTCGCTTCGGCGTCGAGGGCGACGAAACCGCCATAGGGGAGGCCACCTTCTTCACCCGCTTCACCCGCTCCGTCACCGTCGTCCACCGGCGCTCGACCCTGCGCGCCTCCCAGATCATGCAGAACCGCGCCTTCGCCGACGGCAAGATCTCCTTCGCCCACGACCGTGAGATCGCCGAGATCACGGAGAAGAACGGCATGCCTGGAGGGATCGTCCTACGGGACGTCGTCACTGGCGCCACACACGAGTTGAACGCGACGGGACTGTTCATGGCGATCGGCCACGACCCGCGCACCGAGCTGTTCACGGGCCAGCCGGACCTGGACGACGAGGGCTGTCTCACGGTCGACGCGCCATCCACCCGCACGAACGTCTCTGGTGTCCTCGCCGCCGGAGACGTCGTCGACCGCTCCTATCGCCAGGCCATCACCGCCAGCGGCTGCCAGGCCGCGCTCGACGCTGAACGCTACCTGGCCGCCCTCGCCGACGTCTGACGGCCCTGCCGTCGGTGCCCAGCGCCCGCAGCCGCTTCTGTGGCGCCGACGGCAGCCCGGCTATCCCCGCCGGCCCATGATCAGCTCCGTGCGGACAACCTCTTCGAAGACGCTCTCGGGGTTCCACTCACGAAGCGCACCGCGCAACTCCTGCTCGAAGTCAGGCCGGGCATCACCGAGCTAAGCGGGGCTGCTGTAGCTGAAGGAATACTGGCGCAGCACCAGCTGGTCGAGTGTGCTCGGCACCGTCAGATCCCATCGGTACGACTGCACATTGCTGAACGGCGAGCGAGCCAAGACCTCCTGGTGGCTCCCCTTGGGATGGCGGTACGTGCCCGAACCGGCCCGCCGCTCGGAGACAAGGTACTTGGTGCGCACGGCGGTGATGACGTCGTTCCACTCCGGTGGCTCCACAGAACCGGGGGCCCCACCGCTGGCAAGCGCCACCGCGCCTTCCGCGACGACCAGCCGGTCGAGGTCACGCAGGACCTGATCGCGGTCGGTCCAATGGAAGGCAGCACCCATGACCGCCAGCGTGACCACCCCGATGTCCAGCCGCATCAGCTGCGTCGAATCGCCCAGCACCCAACGGACATTGGCGACGCCCTGCGCCGCAGCCGTCTTCCGCGCCTCTTCCAACATGCCGGGCGCAGGATCCACCGCCACGACCTCCCGCACCATCCGGGACAGCGGGAGCGCCAGAACGCCTGGGCCCGTGCCGAGATCCAGCACACGTTGCGTGCCGTCCAGGCCGAGAAGACCGCGGAGCTGCTCATAGAGCTCCGGCGCGTACCCAGGCCGGTAGTGGTAGAAGGGGGCGGTGGAAGCGAACAACTCGCTCGGGACGTACGACGACATGCCAGGACCTCTCGATGGCGCGGACCAGGGGGATCAGAGCTGCGGACGCGCGAGCCGTGTCAACGATGAACTTCGAAACGGGAGATCACGGCGGCCCGCCGGGTCGAGCAACGGCTATGCCGCCAACGCCGGCGAACTGCGACACCTTGACAGGCCACATAACGATGACCTCGTCCAGGGTGCGGGTGACCGTGCGGTCCCAGCGGGCGGTGCCGATGTGGGAGAACGGGCTGCGGGCCAGCACGTCCTGGTGGCGGTCCTTGGGGTGGGAGTAAGCGCCGGCCCGGCTCGGCGCTCGGCCCGAGGCAGTGGGTGCGAAAGTCGGCGATGATCTGGAGCCAGGGGGCGGGCTCGACGTCGCCGGGGGCCCCGCCGGAGCTGAGGACGACGGCCCCGTCTGCTTCGACGAGCTGATCGAGGTCGCGCAGGGTCCGGTCGCGGTCCATCCAGTGGAAGGCCGCGCCCATCACGGTCAGCACCGGGGCCAGGTCCATGCCGGGCACGGTGGTGGAGTCGCCCTCGATCCAGTCGATGTTGGTGAGGTCCTGCTCGGCGGCGAGTTGGCTGCCCTCGTCGAGCATGCCGGGCTCGTCCTGGGCGCCGGCCACCACGGAGTACGCCTCCACCAGCTGACGCCGACGCGCAGCGGGCGTCCCGGTTCTGAGCAAAGTACGGGTCCGTCTGCCCGTCGGCCGTCACCGCACCCGGCCGGCTGCCATGGAGGCAGGCCCGTCACCCACAACGGCCGGGGCACAAGTGAAGAAATCATCACCTGGAGACGACTTAATCGATGTGATACGCATCACTCACTTGTAAATGTCCTCCGGGTGCGGAAGAGGCGCAGGTCCTGGCCGGGCGGGCCGGTCCGGATGTTGAACAAGTGGCGGTCCAGGAGGTTGATGTGCCGTACCGACACTCCCCGGTGGAGCCGCTGGACCGGCAACACGCCTGGAGAGGGGGCCCGGGGGTTCCGGACCCCCTTTTGGACGGGAGCCGATCAGTGTCCTCAGGCAGGCGGTGCCATGAGGGTGATCTTGCCGGGGTAGGTGTTCAGAAGCGGATCGGTGAGGGAGGCCGGGGCGTCGGTGGACAGGATCATCCGGTCGGTCGGACCGTCGTAGAACGTGTACACGTCGTAGGTCTGGTCGGCGTCGGGCGCGAGCTGCGCGTAGACCGCCTCGGTGATCTGCTCGACGTCGTCGGCGGCGAACAGGTCGCTGCGCGCGGTGGTGGGGGTGGGCCAACCGCTCGGCGCGTTCCCGGCGGAGTCCGTCCAGTCGGCCGGCTGCCGCAGATCGTCGATGTCCCCGGTGCGGTCCTTCGGGAAGATGATCACCGGCCCGATCTCGGGGTCCTCGAAGTACGCGAGTGCGCAGTTGTAGGCGGCCAGCTCCTGCAGCTGGGTGAGCGGGTCGGAGATGTCGCCGGTCGGCGTGGGGCCGTCCGGCGCGGGGCATGCTCGCGGCGTCGGGCCGACGTCCGTGGACGTGTCGATCACGAGCCGGCCGGCGTATTCGTCGGCCAGGGGACCGGTCACCGAGGACGGGGCATCGGTCTCGGCCGTCACCCGGTCGCTCATCGCGTCGTAGTGGACCGTCACGTTGTAGGTCGTGTCGCCGTCGGGCTGTATCGCCTCATGGACCGCGTCCTCCAGGGCGGTGATCTGCTCGGCGGTGAACAGGACGCTGCGCGCGGTCGTGGGAGTGGGCCAACTGCTCGGCGTGTTCCCTGCGGAGTCGGTCCAGTCGGACGGGTGCCGGAGGTCGTCGATGTCCCCGGCGTAGTCCGACGCGAAGATGATCACCGGCCCGATCTCGGGGTCCTCGAACGCCTGCATGGCACCGTTGTAGGCGGCCAGTTCCTGTACCTGCTCCCAGTCGGGCGGAGGCCCGGCGTCGTCGGTCGCCTGTGCCGGAGCGGCGGTGAGCAGCGCGCCGGCGACCAGCAGGGCCAGGGGTGCGGCCAGACCGACGCTCAGCCGGCGCGGCAGGGGGGCCGCCGACCGGGCCGTCAGCCCTGGCGGGTCGTACTTCGACATGCGCGTGCCTTCGTCTCGTGGGCGGGTCTTCTCGCTTGTGCGGTGGTTCTCACCGATGCGGAACATCGCGATCAGCCTCCGCCCTGGCACCGGTCGAAGGTGATGCAGCCCTGACGGCGGACCACCCCGTCGACCACGGTGCTCGGGGGGATGTTCAGAGCCGAGTTCCCGTTCCAGTGGGCTGCGGAGTCGTGTTGCGGGTCGTAGGAGCCGATGCGGTTCCACAGATGATTGGGGTTCGAGAGGAAACGGCTGTAGACCAGAGGCGGTTGGGCCTGCAGTTCGAGAGTGCCCCGGTAAGCCCGCGCGGTCAGCGTGTAGACGCGAACGCCGACGATCGCGTAGTTCGGGATCTCGTGGACGTACGCCCACTCGTCCTGACTGCGGTAGTGGTTGTAGAGATTCACGTTGTTGCGGATCTGGTCGGGTACGTACACCGCGGTTCGTGCCCATCGGGGATCGATCACGTAGACGAAGGTGTCCGCGGTGACATTTCCGTTCTCGCAGAATTCCGAAAGGAAACCGCCGATGATCGGAATGGCCAGGTAGAATCTTCTGCCGCCCGGAGTGCAGTTCGATTGGGCTGCCAGGTTCGACAGGGAGACCATCCCCTGACTCCGCGCGAACGTCTCCGCCACGGAGAGCGTTCCGGACGTCGAAACGTAGTTGCTGTTGTAGTTCCGGTCACCCTGGACGTGCGACACGAGGTCGTTGTTCGACCCACGGGACCTGAAGCCACCGGTGAAGATCTCGTACGGGTTTCGGGAGTCTCCGCGATAGACGTTCGCGGGATAGGGCCTCTCGCTGAGCAGCTGATTGTTGTGCAGGATGGGGCAGGTGTTACTGCTCGAGCTGCCCGAACTGGTGCCGCCCGGGCAGCTGGCCGGCGATGGGTCGGCCCCCGCGGCCTGCACGGGTGCACTCGACAGGAAGAGCTGGAACAGCGCGATCACGGTGGCGACCGCCAGGAAGGCCGCGGTCGCGGACATGGCCGCTCTCTTCTTTCTCCGTGCGTGTGCCGAGAGTTTCTTGGTCATGTGTCCTCTGGTGTGGGTGCGAGGGGGTAGTGCAGAGCCCCGGCCGACGACTGGTCCGGGAGGTCTCCGTGCTCTCGTACGTGCGATGTGCCAGGGCACGGCGGACCGCTTCAACAGGCATGACGGAAGGAACATGGGGCCAAGGGCCGCGAGTGCGGGCCCTGCTATGACGCCGGAGTCGAATTCCGCATCGAGGTGCCGGGCTCCGAAGGCACCTGTGCGCACTGCGGAATGTCCGCAGCCCTCATCAGGCGAACTCCGGACTCCATGTGATCCATACCGAGATGATCGAGGCAGCGGCCCGGCCGGGGCCATGGGTAGTTCTACTCAGTGCCGCTCGGTGGGGGCTGGTTCGCCGTCCACCAGGTGGCGATCTGGGAGCGGCCGGCGAAGCCGAGCTTGGCGAGGATGTTCTGCACGTGGTTGTCGACCGTGCGCGGGGATCGGCCGAAGGTCGCGGCGATCTGCTTGTTGCTCAGGCCCTTGGCCACCAACTCGGCGACCTCCCTCTCCCGGCCGGTCAGTCGGCCGGGGGCGGCTGGGGTCACCGGTTCACCGGCGACGCTCAAGGCGAGGTCGACGGCCTGGACCGGAGTGGCGTGGCGGCTGCCTTCGGCGAGCGCCCTGGCGTACGCCGCCCGGCCCACGGCGCCGACGACCGTCTCCTCACACCGCTGGTGATGGCCGATCACCTGCGGGAAGAAGGCGGACACGGAGGTGCCGAGGTGCCGCCACAGAGTTCCCGCGGCGCCCAGCAGCCGCCCCGCCCGCAGGTGTTCGCCGGCGGATGCGGTCACCCAGGCGAGATGCTCCAGAGTCAGCCCGAGCGCCGCATAGTCGTCGAAGCCCCGCATGCATTCCAGCGCGTCCCGGGTCAGCGCACCGGCCGTTTCCACATCGCCGCAGACCCAGGCCCGGTAGCCCAGCGCCCTCAGCACGTGCGCGCGGCCCCACCGCTCCCCGTGCGCCTCCGCGACGGCGACGGCCTTGCGGCCCGTCTCCACCGCACGGGCGTGTCCGGCATAGGCCTGGGCCTGGGCCACCGCGGACAGCCAGGAACCCGCTTCGCGCTCGTCGCCCAGCGCCGTGAAAGCGGCCACGGCCCCTTCGTAACCGGACACGGCCTCCTCGATCCGCCCCCGGTACTGCGCCGTCAGGCCGCGAAGGCCCCGCACCCAGGCACGCACCGCCGGCTCGTCCAACTGCTCGCCCAGTGCGTCGGCCTCGTCCAGCCACCGTTCGGCCGTCGTCGGATCGCCCTGCGCCTGCGCCACCCATGCGGCGAAGGTCAACGCCCGGGCCCGGACCGGGGTGCGCTCCGGCGCCGCAGCCAGCGCCCGGTCGAACTGGCGGCGGCCCTCGCCGAGGAAGCCGCCCGCACACCAGTGGTAGCGCAGTGCCGAGGCCAGCGTGAGCCGCACCCGGGGATCGCCCTCGCGATCCAGGGCCGCCAGCAGGTTGGCGTGGTCGGCGCGCAATCGTGCCAGGTCCTCCGCCTGGCCCGGGCCGAACCAGCGGCCGTCGATGCTCTGCGCGAGGTCGAGGCAGAAGTCACGGTGGCGCAGCACCAGTCGTCCCTCGTCACCGGCCGCTGTGAGCCGCTCCCACCCGTACTGCCGGATGGTCTCCAGCAGCCGATAGCGCGGCAGGCCCTCCGTGTCGGTGATCAGGACGACGGACTGGGTGATCAGCCGGTGCAGTAGGTCCAGTACCTCGCCCGGGGCGATGTCGTCGCCCGCGCATACGCCTTCGACGGCGTCCAGGGTGAAGCCGCCGGCGAAGACCGACAGCCGGCTCCACAGGAGCCGCTCGGTCTCGGTGCACAGGTCCCAGCTCCAGTCGATCGCCGCGCGCAGCGTGCGCTGATGCGGGCGGGCGGCCCGGCAGCCTCCGGTGAGCAGGGTGAAGCGGTCCTCGAGCCGGTCCGTCACCTGTCCGACCGTGAGGGTCCGCAGCCGGGACGCGGCCAGTTCGATCGCCAGCGGGACCCCGTCCAGGTCGGCGCACAGCCGGCCGACCGCGGCCCGGTTGGCGTCGGTGACCTGGAAGTCCGAGCGCACCGCGACGGCCCGCTCCCGCAACAGCTCGATCGCGTCCTGCGGCGGCAGGGGGGCGACGTCGAAGATGTGCTCGCCAGTGACGCCCAGCGTCTCTCGGCTGGTCGCCAGGATGTGCAGCTCCGGAACCACGGACAGCAGGGTCCGTGCCAGCTCGGCGCAGGCGGGCACCAGGTGTTCGCAGTTGTCCAGCACCATCAGCCCCCGGTGCCCGGCAAGGTGGCCCGCGAGCTGCGCCGGAACCGACAGGCTGCCCCGGTCCGGCGCCCCCAGCGCGGCCGCCACCGCTCCGGGCGCCGCCGCCGGCTCCCGTACCGGGGCCAGATCCACCAGCCACACCCCGCCCGGGAACGCTCTCATCGAGGCTGCGGCCGCTTCCAGCGCGAGCCGGGTCTTGCCCACGCCGCCGGTTCCGGTGAGCGTCACCAGACGCACTTCTCCGAGCAGGCGGCGGATCTTCACCAGTTCGCGTCCTCTGCCCACGAAGGAGGTGAGAGGTGCGGGCAGACTCGCATCCTGCGCGACGGTCATCCGCCCGTCTCCCCTCGGCTCCGAAAAGCCGGCCCGGTACCATGGGAACCGGTCAGGCCGCGCCCGCCTCGCAGCACCACGGGCCCCGGATCGCTCATGCCTCTACCGCTCTGATCTGTCCCCGCCCGGCACCCACCGGGCGAACTACTCGGCTGTCGCGACCTCGTTATCCACACGGGATAATCATCACCTTTCGGGCATTCTAGCCCATGCTGCCCACCTGGAGGCCAGGGAGACGTTTCCAGAGCGCGAGGCAGCCGATCACCGTGCGGGCAAGCCGGGCTTCGGCTCACGGGCACGACCGCCGTGAACATCGACGTGTCGCAGAAGCTGGGCGACGCGATGACCCCCTACCTGGCCATCGTCGCGCTGAAGGCAGCGCTGGGCTTCCTGCTCAGCGTGGTCGCCACCCTGGGCGTGCTGGTCGCGGTGTTCCAGTGGGGCTGGCTGAAGGACGTCTTCGGCATCGACCAGACCGCGCCGATCGTCAGCGTCCTGCCCATCCTGCTGATCGGTGCCGTCTTCGGACTCACCATGGACTACGAGGTGTTCCTCGTGACCCGGATGCGCGAGGAGTACGTCCACGGGGCCGAACCGGTGGAGGCGATCGTCGCCGGCTTCAGGCACGGGGCCGGGTCGTCACCGCCGCCGCCGTCATCATGATCTCGGTGTTCGCCGGATTCCTCCTCGACGACGTGGCACTGGTGAAGTCGATCGGGCTGGGGCTCGCCTCCGCCGTCCTCTGCGACGCGTTCGTGGTGCGCATGACCATCGTGCCGGCCGTGATGGCACTCATCGGCCGGAAGGCGTGGGCACTGCCGACGTGGCTGGACCGGGTGATGCCGGACGTGGACGTGGAGGGTGAGAAGCTGCGACACGCCCTGGAGGCCTGGGAGTCGTCGGAGAAGGAGTCGACGTCCACCCCGGTGACACGGCAGGTCTAGCGATCGCTGGCCGCCGCGACAGCCGTACGATCCACACCTCGACGGCCCCTCGTCAACCAACCGTCTCCCCCAGCCCCGCCCGCCGGTCCGCTCCCCCCGGGACCGGCGGGCGGCCCCTCCTGCCCCTCGAAGGGCGCACACCCGTGACCGCACCGTCCGCACCGGCCGCCTGAACCGACCGGCGGTCCCCGATCCTCGTGCCGCTGACCGGCGACCCCGAGCAGCGGGTGATCGTCTCGATCATCACCCGGCTGACCCGCTGGCGGCCGGCCGACCACGCCCACCCCTGGGTACGCCGCTGGGGCGTCCCGGTCCTGTGCGCCGCCCTGGGCGTCCCCTCCCTGCTCAACCCCGCCAACACCGCACGGTGGCCGGTCCAGATCGCACTGACGCTCGCCTTCGCCGTGCCGATGCTCTGGCGCGAGCGCCGGCCCATGCCCGTCTTCCTCGCCACCACCGCGGTGTCCGTGGCGGCCATCGCCCTGGACACGTTCAGCGGCGCGGACGCCGCGCGCCGTGGCCCTGTACAACGTCGGCCGTCGCGGCAGCCCCCGCCGGCTGGCCATGGCCTACGGCATCACCTGTGCGCAGATCATCGCCTGGACCACGGTCTACTACGCCGACGGTCAGCTCCACTACGTCACCCGCCCCGAGGTGGTCGCCCTTCTGGCCATCAGCGCCATGGGCGCCTTCGCCGGCCTCGGCCTCGCGGGACGCCTGGTCAACACCGTCATCGCCGCTCTGGACAAGGACCGTGAGCAGCAGGCCCGGCCGGCCGCCGCCCAGGAACGCGCCCGGGCCTCCCGCGAGATGCACGACATCCTCGGCCACACCCTCGCCGCCGTCGTCGGCCTCGCCGACGGCGCCGCCGCCCTGTCCGAGACCAAGCCGCAGCACGGCACGGACACCCTGCGCATCATCGCCGACAGCGGCCGCGACGCCCTCGGCGAGCTGCGCCGGCCGCTCGCGGTGATCGGCGCCGACGACACCCCGTACGGGGAGGCCCCACTCGCCCCGCATCCAGGCATCGGCGACCTCGACGCCCTCGTGGAACTCCTCCGGACCGCCGGCCCCGCCGTCACCCTGCGCACGGAGGGCAACCTCACCGCTCTCTCCCAGGGCCTCCGGCTCGCCGTCTACCGCATCGTGCAGGAGGCCCTCACCCACACCCTCAAGCACACGGCCCCCCGACACCACCGTCACCATCACCCTCACCGCGGACGCCGACGCCGTCCGCGTCACCGTCGACGACACCGGACCGCCCCGCGCCACACGGACCGGCGGCGGCAGGGGCCTGGTCGGCATGCGCGAACGCGCCGCCCTCTACCAGGGCGAGGTCACCTCCGGCCTGAACCCGCGCGGAGGCTGGAGCGTCCACGGCCGTCTCGTCCCCACCACCGCCGCCCCGCCCGCCGGGCGGCGGGAGAACCCGGAGAAGCCGCTCGCATGACCACCGTCCTCATCATCGACGACCAGACCCTCCAGCGCCTCGGCTTCCGCATGCTCCTTCAGGCCCAGCCCGACATGACCGTCGCCGGAGAGGCCACCCACGGAAACGAGGCCGTCCGCCTCACGGCCGAACTCCGCCCCGACGTCCCACTCATGGACGTCCGGATGCCCGGCACGGACGGCATCGAGGCCACCTGCCGCAGCGCCGAATCGGGCGGCCGCTCCCGCGTCCTCGTCCTGACCACCTTCGGCCTCGACGCATACGCCTACGCAGCGCTGCGCGCCGGAGCCAGCGGCTTCTTCCTCAAGGACGCCCGCCCCGACGAACTCGTCGTCGGCATCCGCGCCGTGGCCGCCGGCGACTCCGTCATCTCCCCCGGCATCCCATTGCCCACCGTCTAAACCCGGACCGCAAGACCGTGCGCCGCTTCCGCGAAACCGACCTCGACGAGCTGCTGGGCTCACCCCGCAGCGTCTACGGTTCGCGGTTCCCCAGTGATCGTCGCGGACACCGAGCGCATCTTCGAACGCTTCGTCCGAGTAGACGACGCCCGCTCCCGCGACCACGGCGGCACCGGCCCGGGCCTCGCCATCGCCATCGCCATCGCCCGCGATCTGGCCCACCGCCAGCGAGGCACCCCAACCTCGCCCCGAACCTTCGGAGCATGCTTCCCGCTACGCCTTCCCCGAGCCCCCACCCAAGCCGAGACATGACGCACCTCACCGCGGCCGCGCCGTCTACCGAATGAGTCGCCGCTGGTCGGCTGAATACGGACGGAACGGGCTGCTCGTCATCGGCCGGGCCGATGTCAGGGGGCTGCGGTGGAGCTCCGCCCCACCGCGAGTGGCTCGGCGATCATTACGTGCCGCCACGACGACCTGGTCGGCCGGTTCAGCGCGGCCAGCCTCGCCGTGATCGCCGACCTCGCCTTCGTAGGCCCGGACGGCGGTGGTGACGACAGCAGCGAGCCGGCGGTCATCACTGCCTGCAAGAAGCCCAGTGGCGAGGACTCCCGCCCGCGAAGAGGCGGGTCCACAGGCTGATCGCCGCAGTACAAGCCGTCTGCGAACACCTTCGAACCACAGTCGAGTCACGCACTCGTAGTTGCGCCGAAGCGTCGAGGCGGCACGCGGTGTCGGCTTCAGTGGTGAACGGGCAGGGGGCACCGGCGGACGTGGCCTCGGCCTTGGGAGCGGAGGCCACGTCCCTCCGGAAGGCTGACGACTCGACCGCTGGCTGTAGCGAGTTCAGGCGTGCGTGCCGCCGAGTCGGCGGAGGTCATGCCGGGTGTGTGTCTGCGGCCGTGTTCGTGGGCGGGGTAGGAAGAAGAATGGCTCGAACACTCCAGCCGCCTTCGGAGTTGGGACCGGCGGTGACCGTCCCTTGGTAGAGCGCGGCGCGTTCACGCATGCCCAGAAGGCCCTGACCGCCGCCTTCCCAAGAAGGATCCCGTTCGATGGCGATTGGACCCGTATCCTCGACAGTGACGTGTACGGCATCCTTCTCCGCGATCAAGGAGACACGGACGGTGGTGTCGGAGACGGCGTGCTTGAGGGTGTTCGTCAGGGCTTCCTGGACTATGCGGTACAGGGCGAGTTGCAGCCCTGCGGGCAGGCCGGTGAGGTCACCGGCCGTATGGAGGCCGACGTCGGGACCGGCCGCACGGGCCCGTTTCAGCAGCGCATCGAGATCACTGATACCCGGCTGGGGGCGAAAGGGCGTCTCATGAGGTCCCTCCTCGCGAATCTTGGTGAGGAGCAGGCGAAGGTCGGCCAGGGCGCCGCGTCCGCTGTCAGCGATGATCCGCAGTGTGTCCGCGGTCTGCTTCGGCTTGGTCTCGGCCAGCCCTGCCGCACCGTCGGCCAGACCGACCACGACGGCAAGGGTGTGGCCGAGGATGTCGTGCATCTCCCGGGAGATGCGTGCCCGCTCCCTGGCCTCCGTGAGGCGGGCCCGCTGGTCGCGCTCCACCTCCAGACGCACGGCCTGGTCCTCCAGGGCGGCGATGTACGAGCGCGCCACCCGGCCTGCCAGCCCCAGGCCGGCCATTGCGAGGATGCAGAGCACCAGGTCGGTGGTCACCGCCAGGGGGCTGTCGATCCGTTCGATACGCCTGTCCGGCGCGAACGTCATGATCGTCACGATGGTCTGGGGGACGGTGATCGCAACGGCGACGGCCAACTGGACCGGCGGTGCGAACCGGGCAAGGTTGTACAGCATGATCAGTTGCGCGACGAAATGAGCGTAGGTGAGAACCCCGGAGACGGCCTCCGCCATGGAGAAGGCCGTGATGACGGCGAAGACCAGGAAGGGATGACGCTCCCGCGCGAGCAGCGGGACAGTGAACCCGATCATCACCGTGAGCGCTACCGGGAAACCCGGATCGGCCCCGGCGGCACTGTCCACAAGACCCGGGACAGCGAGAGCCGCGCACACCAGTGGCGCCGCCCACTGCCTGAACCGGGGGTGCTCTTGGCCGGCTCGCTGTATCGATATCAGCCAGGCCAGCAGCCGCACTACTGTGCGATGCTCCGGGCCGCCCAGAAGACTACTGGGTTCCACCGGGCGGACCTTCGAGAAGGTGGTGGTCACTGGATGCGTCTCCGGAATGCATGCGGACCGTCCGCCACCCCTGAGTGGAAAGGACCTGGGGACGGCGGCTGACAGGAAGCGGCTCACGCCCGCGATCCGTTCTCGTCGCGGAAGAAGTGCGGAGGGGCCATCGCGCAGCCCATATGTCACGTTAAAGGCGTCGCCTCGACAACGCACAGCACCGGAGAACCCAAAACCAGGACGGCGGTTACTACCACGGTAGGGGGCGTCTTCCTCCGAAGGGACACACTCCGAGCGCCGCAGCGCCCACCTGTCCTTTCGGACCGGACCACTCCTACTCAAGTACCAGTCAGGCCCGTCGTTTTCGGTTCTCGGGTGCCCTGCTCGCCCCGTAAGAGACAACTAGCCTGGACACACGCCACAGGGCACCACGGGCGGGGCCGGCAGAGCAGGGGGTTGCGCTGGTGACCGCCCCTCGAAGCGGCGAGCCCGGCGTACCATCCCACCGAACGGAGCTGTCATGTCTCTCCTGGCCCGGCCGGCGCTGGCCTTTCCCGCCGCCAAAGTGATGCAGCGTCTGAACGCCCTGCTGTCGGACCGACACGTCACATCCTCCCTGTACAAACGTTATCCGGAGTATCCCCGGAACACACACGAGCTGATCGTCCCGACCTCCATCGCCCCGTCCCGCGCCGTGGTGTACGTCCCCGACCGTCCCGACGGCGCGCCTCTGCCGCCGGTCCACGTGAACTTCCACGGTGGCGGATTCGTCCTGCCGCCTGTGGAGCTGGACGACCCGCTGTGTCGATTCCTCGTGGCCGAAGCGGGTGCGGTGGTGGTGAACGTGGATTACGTCGTCGCGCCGCAGCACCCGTTTCCCGCGCCGCCTCACCAGGCTTACGAGGTCGTCGAGTGGGTGGCCGGACACGGCGCCGAACACGGCTGGGACGGCAGCCTCCTCACGGTGGGCGGGCAGAGCGCCGGAGGTGCCCTCGCGGCGGCAGTGGCCCGTCAGGCACTGGAAAGGGGAGGTCCCTCCATCGCCCTCCAGATCCTGCACTATCCCCCTCTGGACCTCGTCACCGGTGCGAGAGAGAAGCGCTCGGTCATCGCCAAGCCGCTACTGCGCCCATGGATGGCGGACATCTTCGACACCTCCTACGTGCCGGACCCGACGGTGCGCAGCGATCCCCTGGCCTCCCCCGCCCATCCCTCCGACACCGCCGACCTGACCGGCATCGCCCCGGCCTTCGTCATTACGCCGGAACACGACCTCCTCCGTGCCGAGGGCACTCGCTACGCCGAGCGGCTGCGTGGCGTCGGGGCGCTCTGCGGCCACATCGACGTGCCGGGGGCTGACCACGGCTACGACCAGAACGACGCCGAAACGGCCAGAGGGGTCTACGGCCTGATGGCCCAGCACATGCGTCAGGCGGTGCACTCCGGCTGATCGCGTACCGCCCGACCGGAATCGACGAGTGGGGTACCAGCCGACTGCTTCTGGCTGGTACCCCACTGATGTGCGGGGGTCAGGTTCCGGACCCCGTGCCCACCTGAACGGGAAATCGTCGACGACCTCGGTCTCGGGCGCTTTGGCAGCAGTCGGTGTCTTTCTCGTATCGTCCCCCAGCTCCGAGAGCACCCCGATCGCGCAGGGCCGGATCCGGCGACCACGGCCCTATTCCGGCTTCGTGAACCAGACCGCGCCGGTTGCTCATGCCGGCCGGACGAGCCCCACGTCGTAGGCGAAGATGACCGCCTGGACCCGGTCCCGGGCACCGATCTTGGCGAGGATGCGGCTGACGTGGGACTTCACGGTGGTCTCGGCCAGGTGCAGGTGTTCGGCGACCTCAGCATTGCTGCATCCGGTGGCGACCGCGGTGAGAACCTCGATCTCACGCTCGGTGAGGGCTTCCAGCTGGCGCGCCTGCTCGGGGGTGTGGCCGGGCAGGCGAGTGGTGAAGGCGTCGATGAGTTTGCGGGTCAGCCCGGGTGAGATCACCGCGTCCCCCGCCGCGACCGCGCGAATACCGGCGAGGAGTTCTTCGGGCAGGGCGTCCTTGAGGAGGAAACCGCTGGCTCCGGCGCGCAGGGCGTCGTAGGCGTATTCGTCCAGGTCGAAGGTGGTCATGACCAGCACGCGGGAGCGGCCACCGGAGGTGACGATGCGGCGGGTCGCCTCGATGCCGTCCATGCCGGGCATGCGTACGTCCATCAGGACGACGTCCGGGTGGAGTTCGGCCGTCATACGTACCGCTTCGGCGCCGTGCGTGGCTTCGCCGACGACGGTCAGGTCGGGGTGCTGTTCCATGAGCATGCTGAAGCCGAGGCGTTGCAGGGCCTGGTCGTCGACGATGAGGACAGTGGTCATGCCGGGTGCTTCTCCGTAGGCGTAGGCGTGTCGGTGGGTGGGAGGAGGTGCAGTTCCGCTCGGACGCTCCAGCCGCCCCGGGAGTTCGGGCCGGCAGTCACGGTCCCCTGGTAGAGCAGGGCGCGCTCGCGCATACCGAGGAGCCCCTGTCCCCCGTCGTAGTGAGGGCGCTTGCGCCGGGGACACGCAGGGCCACTGTCTTCGACAGTGACACGCACCGCGTGGGAGGTCGCCACTACGGTCACGTCGACCGTTGTCACGAGGGTGGCGTGCTTGAGAGTGTTGGTCAGTGCTTCCTGGACGATGCGGTAGACGGTGAGCTGGAGTCCTGCGGGCAGGCCGACGAGTTCCCCTTCGGTGTGCAGGGTAACGGCGGGGCCGGCGGCCCGGACCCTTTCCAGGAGGGCGTCGAGGTCGGTCAGGCCGGGCTGGGGTGCCAGCCGGGAGTCGCAGGACGCGGTGCCCCGCTCGCGGAGAGTGCCGAGGAGCCGACGCAGCTCCGCCAGGGCACCGCGGCCGCTGTCGGCGATGATCAGCAGTGTCTCGGCACCGCGCTTGGGGTTGGCCTCGGCCAGTCCGGACGCACCGTCGGCGAGACCGACCATGACACCGAGGGTGTGGCCGAGGATGTCGTGCATCTCCCGGGAGATGCGGGCGCGCTCCGCCGCTTCCGCGAGCCGGGCCCGCTGGTCGCGCTCCACCACCAGCCGTACCGCCCGGTCCTGCAGGGCGGTGATGTACAGGCGTGCCACCCGGCCGCCCAGCCCGAGTCCCGCCATCGCGAGCATGCACAGCGACAGCATGACGGCCAGAGCCAGGGCGGTGGTGATGCGCTTGAGCTGTACGTCGGAGGAGAAGGCGAGCATGGTGATCACCGTCTGGGGTACGACGGCCGAAACGGCCCCTGCCAGAGCGAGGGGCGTTGCGAAGCGCGCCAGGTTGTACAGCATGATCAGCTGGGCGAGGAAGTGCGCGTTGGTCAGCACGCCACAGGCGGCCTCCGCCACGGAGAAGCCCGTGACGACTGTGAACACCAGAACAGGACGGCTCTGGCGCCACAGCAGCGGGACGGTGATTCCGGCCAGCAGGCCCAGTGAGACCGGGAGCGTGGGCCCCGGGCCGGGGTATTCCATCAGGGGCTGGAGACCGAGCACGGTGCACAGGATCGGTATCCCCCACCTCCTGACATGGGGGTAGGCCTGGTCCGCCCGGCCCAGGGAGACCAGCAGAGTCAGGACCCGGACCACCGTGCGGTCCTCGGAGCTGCCGAGCAGGGTGCCGGGTTCGGCTGGGGAGTTTTTCGATGCTGAGGTCACGGCGTGTGTCTCCGAGGTACCGGCTGACCGTCCGTCGGCCCTTGGGGGGAGCAAGGACCGACGGACGGCGTCTGAAAGGGGCTCCCACTGCCGTGGGATCACTTACGCCGGGCCACTGTATGCGGCGCGGTGGTCAGTCCTGGCCCCAACGGGCAGGCGCGAGCAGCCTGTCCTCAGCACTTCCGCGCCCGGGTTCCCCGTCGGGCCCTGTCGTGTCGGTCGGCCCGTCCAGGACGTGCCGCAGTTTCTCGCCCTCGACATCGACGTTGGGCAGGATTCGGTCCAGCCACTGAGGCAGTACCCAGGCCCGGCGGCCCAGCAGTGCCATGACCGCGGGCACGATCGTCATACGGACCACGAAGGCGTCGAAGAGGACAGCCGAGGCGAGACCCAGACCGATGGACTTGATCAGTGCGGCGTCGGCGAGCAGGAATCCGGCGAAGACGGAGATCATGATGATCGCCGCGGCCGTCACCACACGGGCGCCGTGCCGGAAGCCCGCGACCACCGCCTCCGTGGGCTCGGCACCGTGGACGTACTCCTCCCGCATCCGGGTGACGAGGAAGACCTGGTAGTCCATGGCGAGGCCGAAGACCACGCCGATCATGAAGATCGGCATCACGCTCACGATGGGCGCGGTGGTGTCGACGCCGAAGACGTCCTTGAGCCAGCCCCACTGGAAGACCGCGACCAGGACGCCCAGGGTCGCCACCACACTGAGCAGGAAGCCCAGCGTCGCCTTGACCGGTACCAGGATGGAGCGGAACACGAGCAGGAGCAGGATCAGCGCCAGGCCTACGACCACCACGAGGTAGGGCACGAGAGCGTCGCCGAGCTTGTCGGAGACGTCGATGTTCAGGGCTGTCGTACCGGTGATCACGACCTCCGCGTCCGTGCCCTTCAGCACGGCCGGGGCGGTGGTGTCACGGATCTCCCCGACCAGGTCCACCGTCTCCTGGCTGTTCGGGGAGCTCTTGGGGACAGCCCGGATCAGGGCCACGTCGCCCGAGGTGTTGAACACGGCCGGGCTCACAGAAGCGACATCAGGCAGCTTGCCCAGCGCGGTGACCGCCTGCTCGGCGGCGGCCTGGGGGGCCTTGCTGTCCCGGGCGTCCACGACGACCGTGAGCGGGCCGTTGTAGCCCGGGCCGAATCCCTTGCTCAGAGTGTCGTACGCGACCCGCTGGGTACTGCCCGCGGGAGCCGTGCTGTCGTCCGGCATGCCCAGGCGCATCGACAGAGCCGGGATGGCCAGCACACCGAGCACGGCGACCGAGACCACAAGCGCCCGCCACGGGTGGCGGATGACGTGCCCCACCCAGCGCACACCCATCGACTCGCCCTCGCCGCGCTCCAGCGCCCGCATGCGCTTGGTCTGGAGGTTGCCCTTCATGATGCGCGTCCCCGCGAAGCCCAGCAACGCGGGCAGCAGGGTCAGGGCAACGACCACGGCCACGACGACCGCGAACGACGCCGCCAGGCCCAGGTCCGTCAGCAGCCGGATGCCGACGACGCCGAGGCCGGCCAGCGCGATCACCACGGTCAGACCGGCGAACACGACCGCTGATCCGGCCGTCCCCAGGGCTCGCCCGCAGGCGTCCTCCGGCTCGTGGCCCGCCCTGATCTCGCTGCGGTAGCGGGAGACGATGAACAGGGCGTAGTCGATGGCGACCGCCAACCCCAGCATCAGCGCGAGCGTCGACGCCGAGGAGCTCATGTCCCAGATCGCGGTCGCGACGGTGATCGACAGGATCGCGATGACAACGCCCAGTAGGGCGGTCAGCAGCGGCAGACCGGCGGCGAGCAGCGAGCCGAAAGTGATCACCAGCGCCACGGCGGCCACCGCGAGACCGATCAGCTCGCCAGCATTGGCCCCCTCCTTCTCGTTGACCGCGTTGCCGCCCAGGCTCACCGCCAGACCCGCCTTCTCGCCCTTGTCGGCGACGGCGTGCAGGGCGTCCCGCGCCTCGGCGGTGACGTCGGCCTGGGCAACCCTGTACGTCACTTGGGCGTAGGTGATGCTGCCGTCCCGACTCATCAGACGACCGGGGTACGGGTCGCTGACGCTCGCCACCTGGGGAGCCTTCTTGAGGTCGGCGATCAGCGACTCGACCTCAGTCCTGTTCGCCCCGGACGTCAGCTTCTGCCCGTCGGGGGCCTCGAAGACGACTCGGGCGGTGGCACCCAAGGCAGACGCCTCCGGAAACTCCTTGTCGAGCAGGTCGAGCGCCTTCTGCGACTGGGTGCCGGGAATCGTGAACTGGTCCGACGTTGCGCCGGACACACTCGCGGAGCCAATGCCGACCACCGCCAGAACGGCGATCCACAGCATCACCATGAGGCGTCGTCGTCTGAAGGCGAACCGGCCGACTCTGTAGAGGAAGGTGGCCACAGAAGTACTCCCACTTGGGAACAACGGGACGGATTGACGAGAACTGGGGTCTGCTTGACCCGGTTCTCACGCTAGGCGCTCAAATCCGGCCGCTTACGGCACCGGGGAAGCGAATACGCCGCTGCCGCCTCCTACTCCAGTAGTGGCCGCCCTCCTCCCAAAGCACGCGGAGAACTTCGGCACGACAGCGTCCTGCCAGGCCCGGGGCCGCTTGCCGCCCCTGGCTACACACGCTGTCCGGCCCCCTTTGTCGGTGTGGTGTTTTCGGGGCTGTCCGCCCTCGTCGTCGAGAGCGTGACGGACGAGGGCGAAGTCATCCGGGTGTCGGCGCGGACCCGGGACGATCCGGTGCCGTGCCCAGCGTGCGGGCAGCCGACGGGACGGGTGCACGGCTTCCACGGGCGGGTGGTCGCGGATACGTTCCGTGAGCAGGTTCCTGATGTCGTGAAGCGCTACCAGCGTCGCGCCAACCGCCTGGCCGACCAACTCGGCTGCCTGGCTAAGGAGTTAGCGGGCCGGGCGGGCGCCCGCCTCTCCCATGTGCTTGCCTGCGCGATCTCCCGCTCGACCGCGCTGCGCATGCTCATACGCAGAGCGCTGCCGCCGCTGCGCGTCCCGCGCGTGCTCGGCGTCGATGACTTCGCCCTCAAGCGCCGGCACCGCTGCGCCACCGTGATCATCGACGCCGAGGGCGGCGAGCGGATCGACGTCCTGCCCGACCGTACCGCCCAGACTCTGGTCGCGTGGCTGCGCGAGCATCCCGGGGCCGAGTGCGTCTGCCAGGACGGCTCCGGCTCTTACGGCAAGGCGATCCGCCAGGGCCTGCCCGAAGCGGTGCAGGTCAGCTACAGGTGGCATCTGTGGAGCAATCTGTGCGGCAAGGTCCTGGCCGAGGTCCGCTCCCACGCCGCCCGCTGGGCCACCGCCGTGAACACCGCCCGGCCCGGAAGCAATACGTGAGCAGACTTCGCGCGAGCGTTGGCAGCAGGTCCACCAGCTGCTCGGCGAGGGTGTGGGCCTGCTCGAATGCGCCCGCCGCCTCGATGTCGCTCTGAACACCGTCAAGCGGTACGCCCGTAGGAAGGAGCCCACCGGCGACCGCCGTGCACCTCGCCACAAGCCCAGGCTCGTCGCCCCCTACCGCGACCACCTGCGCGCCCGCCGCGCGGAAGACCCGTCCGTCCCCGTCCTCCAGCTCTTCCGGGAGATCGAGGAACTGGGCCATACCGCGAGCCTCAACCTGCTCTACCGCCGTATCACCCAGGGCCGCGCCGAGGGCGACAAGCCGGTCACCACCCCGCAGCGCTTCGCCCACCTCCTACTCACCCGCCCCGAGAACCTGCGCGACAAGGACATCGCACTACTGCGGCACCTCACCCAAGCCGGCCCCGAGAGGACCGAACTCGCCCGCCTCACCGGCGAGTTCGCCCAGCTACTGACGCCGGCGGAGGGCAACGACGCCACGCTCACCGACTGGATCACCACGGTGCGCGCCGCCGACCTGCCGCACCTGCGCCCCTTCGTGAACGGCTTGGACCTCGACCGCGCCGCCGACGCCGGACTCACCACCCCGTACCACAACGGCCGCACCGAGGGCGTCAACACACGAACCAAGCGGATCACGAGGCAGATGCAGGGCCGTGCCGGGTTCGCCCTGCTCCGCCACCGCATCCTCCTGGTCGCGACGCGGTGGAGCGGGCCCGGTCGAAGGGGTTGCAGCTGATCGGGCAGGGCGGGTTGCGCAGTAGCCGACCAGGCGGGTCTTGGAATCCACCCTTTAAAGGTGAGATCACCGATCACCTCGGCTATGAAGGAGATCCGGGAAGAGGTGGCACGGTTGCGCGAGGAGGCCGGGCGGCACTTCAGCGCTTGGCGGATGCCCGTGTGGCCGTGGCTGAGGTGCTGGCGGAGCCGCCTTTCGCGGTCGCGGCGCCGGTGATGCCCAGACGGGCCGCAGGCATGACGGCGACAGTCCTGCCTCCGGACTACCAGCAGATCATGTCCGTGCTGGAGTCGGATGCGGCCCGGGAGGGTAAGCGGTGCCAGCAGCTGGCCGCGGCCCCGGGCCTTCAGGCGGTCCCGGCCAAGGTCGAGGGGCTGCGGTCGATGGCGCAACGCCTGGTGGGACGGGGCTGGGCGCTCCAGATTCGGCCGGGGGTGTGCACGCCGCTCGGGGCGTCGGCCGGCTGAAGGCGCCCGGCCGGCGCCCGGCCAGGCGGCCGCTCATGAGCATGGCCATCGACCACGGCACCATGGCCTCGTGCTTGGCGGGCAGCGTCTCGTGTTCGCGCACCGGGCGGCGCGAGCGCATCAGCCGGCTCAGCGTTCTCTCCACCACCCACCTGCGCGGCAGCACCACGAACCCGCTCATGTCGTGGGTGCGCTTGCGGAGCCGCCTATAGTGCTCGTCATGTCCGATGCTGATCTCGAACGCAACAAAGCCACAGCCAAGGCGTTCTACGACCTGATGTTCAATCAGTGCCGTCCCGCGGAGGCCCTGGAGAGGTACGTGGGCGCCACGTACATCCAGCACAACCCGGAGGTGGCCGACGGCAAGCAGGCTTTCATCGACTATTTCGAGCGGATGGCCGCCGGATACCCCGGGAAGCGCGTGGAGTTCAAGCGCGCCTTCGCCGAGGGCGACCACGTCATCCTGCACTGCCATCAGGTGTGGCCGGAGGAAGAATATGCAGGCATCGACATCTTCCGCTTCGACGCTGATGGAAAGATCGTCGAGCACTGGGATGTGCTTCAGGTCATTCCCCCCAGTTCCAAGAACGACAACACGATGTTCTGACGGTCGGTAGTACCTGGCGGCTGCCGGCCGGTCGTCGGGGCGTTCGATGAGATGACCGTCCCGTAAGCGGGTGCCACCGCGGGACCGGGGCGACGAGGTGGGGTGCGGTGATCGCGCGCCACCGGGTCTGGGGCGACTCGACGAGCTCGATCACCAATGCTCCGCTCGACCACCCAGTGCCTTTTCACGACGTGAAATCCACGATTTCGCAGTGAAGTAAGTCTCGCGCCGCCGTCGGACAGGTGTTGCCGTCCGGCATCTCCTGAGCCCGAACGGCCCGCCGGACGGGATCCCGTCAGTTCGGGCTCACTGCGCCGTACGCAGGAGCTCCGCCGCGCGTTCGGCCACGAACACCGTCGGGGCCATGGTGTGTCCGCGGATGATGGTGGGGAACACCGATGCGTCCGCGATCCGCAGCCCTTGCACTCCGCGCACGCGCAGCTGCGGGTCGGTCACTGCGAAGGGGTCTGACGAGTCGCCCATTTTCGCCGTCCCCACTGGGTGGAAGGCGGTGGTGGCGTCGTCGCGTACGAGCTTCTCGTACACCTCGTCCGAGGCATCGACGGGTGGATGCACCTGCTCCGTGTACGGGGCCAGGGAGGGCGACTGGGTGATCTTGTGGGAGGCCCGGAGTCCCCGGACGAACGTGGCCAGGTCCTCGGGATGGCTGAGATACCGGGGGTCGATGACGGGGTGCTCCTCGGGGTCGGTGGACGCCAGCCGGACCGTGCCGCGGCTGCGGGGCTGCAGCAGGATGGCCGCGATCGTGTATCCGCTGCGGCCCGCGATGTCCTCGCCGCTGAAGAGGGTTCCGTCGCCCAGGTCCGGGTTGTACTGGAACATCAGCTCGAAGTCGGGGCCGGGGAGGCCGGGAGTCGTGGCCACGAAGCCGACGCCGTTCTGCTGCCAGTAGGCTGCAGGGCCGGTCCGGCCGGCCCGCCACTCGGCGAGCGTCGCCTCGTCCGTATTGGCGGGGTACGAGCCCTCGACGCCTGGCCGGGCGACACCACGCACCGGCGCGAACAGGTGGTCCTGGAGGTTCTCGCCAACTCCCGGCGCATCGGCGACCACGTCGATGCCGTGCTCGCGCAGGTGCCCGGCAGGGCCGACGCCCGACAGCATCAGCAACTGCGGAGTGTTGATCGCGCCGGCCGACAGGACGACCTCCCGGGTCGCGGAGACCTCGTGGTCGCGCCCGTCCTTCCGGTAGACCACTCCGGTGGCCCGGGTGCCGTCAAAGGAGACGCGTCGCGCGAACGCCCGGGTGATGATCGTGAGGTTCGGGCGTGACCGGACGTCCTCACCGAGGTAGGCGTCCGCGATCGTCTGGCGATATCCTTCGGGGAAGATCGTCTGGTAGCGGTCCGCGACATACGGTGATTCAGCGTCGACATCGCCGCGCGGGCCGTAGCCCGCCTCGGTGAAGCCCTCAAGGAGCGTGTCGGCCAGCGCGGTGGGGGCGGGCAGGTCGGCCATGCCGACGGGACCACCGCTCCCACGCCATTCGGAGGGCCCCCGGTCGGTGTCCTCGATCTGGCGGAAGACGCGGAGCGCGTTCTCGAACGCCCAGCCCTTGTCGCCGACGAGGCCGGCCCAGCCGTCGTAGTCGGCCTGGGAGCCGCGCAGCCAGGCGCCCACGTTGATGGCGGTGGAGCCGCCCATCACCCGGCCCCGGGGGACGTAGATCTGCCGCCCGTTCAGCTCGGGTTGTGCGGTGGTCGCGTAGCCCCAGTCGGCTTCGCCGCCCCATAGCAGGAAGAACGCGCCCTGCATGCGTCCCCTGTCATCGGTATTCTCCCCTCCCGCTTCGAGGAGAACGACCGTGACTTCCGGGTTCTCGCTCAGTCTTGCGGCGAGTACGGGACCCGCCGCTCCGGCACCGACGATCACGTAATCAGCGACATTCGTATCCGCATTGGTCATATGCGCTCCAGAGAACATCGCCGTTCTCTCCGGGCTTCGCCACTGGGCGAAACAGGCGAAGCAGTTCACACTGCGAGAGTTCGGCGGGTGCCAACGCGTCCGCATCCGGTCGCGCATTCAGAAGGCTATCCGGACTGTGGCCGACCGCATTGTGAAAATTGGCCTAGGCGCAGTCAAAAACGGACAGGATCATTATGAAGATGCCGCGGTGGCGGAGCGGCGGGACGCCCGCGCGTCCGGCCATCAGCCGCTTCTGCCAGGTCGGTGATGCGGCCCTCGTTGACACCGGAGGCGAGCGGGGTGGTGATGTCCTGCACGACCGCCGCCAGGTCCTCGCGGAGCGCACTGGCCGGGCTGGCCGGTGCGGGAAGGCGGGAGGCCGCGAGGTGATCGAGCCAGTCCGGCAGCGGGGTGGCATCGCGACTTCCTCGACAGCGAGGACTTGCCGGAACACTCCCGCACGCCGCTGCGCGCCCTCGGATCGGCGGCCGCGAGCTACGTGGAGACCGCCTTTCCCTCGGCGACCTGATCGGGGGTCTCGACCTGGAGCAAGACTCTGCTCGCCGCCATCGAGACAATGCAGCCCGCCAGATCACCGGGTGCCCCCAGGTCGTCCAGCTCATGGGCGGTATCGGCGACCCTCAGAGTCAGGTGCAGGCGACCCGTCTCACCGCCCGACTCGCCGAACTCACCTACGCCACCCCGCTCTTCGTCCGCGCGTCGAGCCTCGTCGGCTCCGCGCGGGCCCGCCTCTCTCTGCGGCAGGATCCGGCAGTGTTGGAGGTCAGCGAGGCATGGCAGCAGCCCAGTGCTGTCCTGGTGGGCATCGGAAGCCTCGAACCGTCGCCCTTGCTCCACCTCAGCGGCAACGCGGTAGCCGAAGAGGAGATCGCCCGACTGCGCGCCCTGGACGCGGTGGGCGACATCTGCCAGTGCTTCCATGTCGACGCGGGCCTGGGCGAGCGGACGATCGGCATCTCTGTCGACCAACTGCGTACGGTCCCGCGCCGCATCGCCGCCGCCTGCGGCGGGCGAGCGCAAGTACACGGCCGTACGCGCCGCCGTACGCGGCTGCTGGATCACCGTGCTGATCACCGACATCACGACGGCTCGGCGCCTGCTCGACGAACCCTGACCTCGACGGTGGGGCGAATCCTCGGCCGCCCGGCCTCGCCCCCCACATCCCGAATCCGCACAATGGGGACGACGGCCGAACGAACGCGGCATCTTTCGGCCTAGTGCCCCGTGATCCGGTTCTTGTCAGTTCGAGTTGGTTTCGGGTTGAGGTTCCAGGAGTCGATGCAGGCGCGGCGCGGATCTGATTCACCTCCCGGCGCCGTTCGCTCGGCGGCAACCATCGCGCCTGAAGCCGCCCCTCCCGCGCGGTTGTTCCCGGCGAGATCCGCTCGCCGGGAACGGCCCGGGTTCGTCAGGCGGTGTCAGCAGCGGTCGGAGCTGTTCACCGCACGATCGCGGGCCACGTATTGGCCCTTCGGCGTGCCGTCGGGGTTGAGCACGTTGCCCACAGCGTCGTAGTAGGCGCCGTAGGACGTGATCTCGTTGTAGCCACGGCCGCGCCAGGAGTAGGAGTCGACCTGCTTGTGGGTACCCGGCGCACCCCACGAGTAGCGGGTGACGTGGAAGACGGGGTTGCTGCGCACGGTGCGCATGAGCGGGCGGAGCGCCATCCAGCCCACCCGCTTCGGCGGGACGGTGATGCCGGTGGTCGTGGACCAGCCCGAGGACTTCGCGTACGACCAGCTACGGGTGTAGCTGGCACCGGCCTCGACCGAGAGGACCTTCTCGATGATGCCCCACTCGATCTTCGCCGAGCCGGTGACGCTGTTGGTGGTCGTGCTGGTCGTACTGCCATTGAGCTGAAGGTTCTGGCTCAGTTGGGAACCGGAGCTGCAGTTGACCAGGGTGTTGCTGACCTGCTTCTCGGCTCCGGTCCAGGTCCAGCTGGACGACTGCGGGTAGCTGCAGTAGCCCTCGAAGCGTTCCCAGGGGTACGGGATGCTCTCGCCCGGGATGCCATGGAGGCCGTCCTCCATGACCTCACCCGTCTGGATGTTGAGCCACCAGTAGGTGGGCCAGTCGTTCCGGCCGTTGCAGATGGTCATGAGGAGTTTGTCGGTGTTGAACGGTTCGATGCCTCTGAGGTTGGTCGCGGCGTCGGCCGGCGACACGAACGCCAGGACCGACGCCAGGCTCGTCGCTCCCGCCACTGCGGCGCGTTTGATGGTGGTGCGTGAAATCACGTACGGATTCCCCTGCTCTTCCAGTGCTCGTCCAGGAAAAGTGAACGCGACGTCAGTGTCGCGTCGGTGATCTACCCCGCGCCGCGGCCGCGTGAGGTCGGAGCGCCGCCTGTACGGTTGTGCGCCGCGTAGGACAGGTTCATCGCCTCTGGGCACCGGCGATACTAGAGAGCGAAACGATTGATCAGCAATGCCGATTCATGGGATCAATCATTCGCCATTGCGACGCGCTGGGTACCACCACGCGACGGCAGCAGATCGGACGATATGCCGCAAAACAGTCAATCACGGTCGCCTGCATGTCGGATTCGAGCAGGTGAAAAGCCATCAGGCGGCTCGCAGCAGGGTGGACCCGAAGGTCGACACGAGGATCTTCACGTCGCAAACATGGGATGTAATGTGCGGGAGAAGTGTCGCGTCGCCGTTCCGTGGCCGTTGTCGGCCGAGCTCCTGATGTTCATCCAGGGCCGACGGACGACTTTCAGCCTGACCACTCCGTTCGGTCTGTGTTCAGGAACTGAGGTGGATCACGACGCGGTTCTGTTTCCACGACCGGTGTCGAGCCGACCCCGCACCGGAAAGCCGGTCGCCGCACGCTCGCTGAGGTGATCCGACCCAAGGCTCCGCGCATGGCCCAGCGGCTGATCGACGAGGTCTTCGACGCGCTCGACGAGCAGACCGTCGCGGTCCCGGGCGCCGGCACCCTCGACGTCGTGATCCCGTGCCTACTGCGTTTTTCGCTGGTTCTGTGATGCTTGGAGGTGGATTGTTGGGTCGGTGTGGGTGAGGAAGGACCATGCGAGTTGTTCGCTGGAGCAGATTCGGTGGATGCCGCGCTCGGCTGCATCGGCGACGTCGGCGAGGTGGCCTGCGGCAAAGTTGGCGAGCTCGCATGCTTTGATGGCCGACCACAGTTTGAGCTGCCCCGAGTTTCGTAGAGTCCGGCGATCTTGTTTCAATGCCGTTCAGCGCCTCGGCCATGGCGTTGTCATGCGAGTCCGCGACGGAACCGGCAGATGCGGAGGCGCCGATGTCGGCCGACCGGTCGGTGTAGCGAATCGACACATATTGCGACCCCATGTCGCTGTGGTGTCGCGTTGGCCATGGTCGGCCTCGGCCTGGCGGACCCAAGGGAGCCGACTGGGGCTGGAGCAGCACTGCCCCCTAGGCCTGTTCGTCGCCGCGGCGATCGTGCTGCTCCTGCGGGGACGTTTCGAACTGCGCGTCAGCGTGCCGCTGGTCGATCTGCGTACCACCGCCCGTCCCCAGCTGCTGTTCGCCAACCTCGTGTCCGTCGCCATCGGCTTCTCGATGCTCGCGCTGTCCCTGGTCATGCCGCAGCTGCTGCAACTGCCTGAGCAGACCGGCTACGGCATGGTCAAGGACCTGTTGACCGTCGGTCTGGCCACGGCGCCGACGGGCCTGGTGATGATGGCCACGGCCCCGCTCTCCGCGCGCATCACCAAGACACGCGGCCCCAAGGTCACTCTGGTGATCGGCGCGCTGGCCGTGGCCGCCGGCTACGGGATCGGCATCGTGCCGATGTCCGAGATTGGCAGCTGGTCGTGGTCGGTTGCATGGTCGGCGAAGGGATGGGGCTGGCGTACGGCGCCATGCCCGCGCTCATCATGGGCGCCGTACCGGTGTCCGAGACCGCCGCCGCCAACAGCCTCAACACCCTGATGCGTTCCCTCGGCACCTCTTTCTCCGGCGCTGTCGTCGGCGTGGTCCTGGCGCAGATGCCCACCGCCTTCGCGGGCCGCGCCCTTCCGTCGGAGAACGGCTTCAGGACCGTCCTGGCCATCGGCGCCGGCGCCCGGCGCGCTGTGCTGCGCGCTCGCCGCCTTCCTGCCCCGCCAGCAGCCCGGCACACGCACCGGCCAAACCGTCGAAGCCCGCAAAGACCACCTCATGACGCCTGGTGCAGGTATTCGGCTTTCGGACCCCAATCTTTCGGATGAGGGCCAGTAGTACTGCAGTAGCAATCGCCGTCTTCCGATTCACCTCTGGAGAACGGGGGAAACCGGCAAACCATTCCTATAGTGGGATGGACCCCGAAAGACTCCCACTCGTAGCTCGATGCGCTCCGTTGCGCGCCACCCGCGAAGCGACAGAGTGGTTTGCAATCCGTTGTGATGCCCGAATTCGAAGCGCTCATCACCGCGGTTTTGCCAGCCCCAGATTAAGACAGGAGCACGCATGCGCATCAAGAATGGGCAGGTCGCCGTCATCACCGGAGGGGCCAGCAGAACAGGCTACGGCCTCGCCGAAGCCCTCGCCGACCGGACCATCGCCGCGTACGGGCGAGCGGACCTGGTCTGCAACAACGCCGGCGTCGTCTCCACTCCTGCTCCCGTCCGGGAACAAGAGGCGCGCACTTGGGAGTTGATGATCGGCGTCAAGGTGCTCGGAGTCGTCCACGGTGTCAAGGCCTTCGCTCCCCTGCTCATCGAGCAGGGCACGGGCCATTTCCTCAACACCGCATCCTCCGGAGGTCCCGCTCCCCTTCCCGACCTCACGCCGTACACCACCACCATGCACGCGGTCGTGGGGCTGACCGAGACGCTCGATATCGATCTGCGGGGCGGCGCTCCCGCATCGGTGCAGAACGTCGCCGTACGCTGCGGCGCGAAACTCACTCCGCGCGAGGTCGCGGAGCCGGCGATCGGCGCCATCGAGGCCGACCGGTCCATGTCGCCCTCGGCGGCGACGTCGCCGAGCGAGCGCAGGCCCGCGTCAAGGCCCTGCTCGCCGTCATCGCCGAGTGCTGACGCGGCATGTATCGCGACCAACTGCCCGCAGGCTCAGTGCCCCGGATGACGACGCCTGTCGGCCGTTTCCGGTGGACTCCGGAAGTGACCGCGATTCCCCACGGCGTCCAAGGAACCGCCTTCGGACCAATCAGCACGATGACGCCCAGCGGGTCCGCTCAGCGCACGGGAACCCGGCGAACCCGGGGCCACGGGTGACCGGTCATCCCTGCCATGTCGGAGTTCAACTGCTTCAGATCGTCCATGACGCGTTCCACCGCTCCGGCGCCCAGTGGCTGGCCGTTCCTGAAACGGACGCGAGACCGAACGCCTCGACGAGTTCGGGAATCGACCTTTGGCCCTCACCACAATTTCTTGCTGTGCCTGCTGCGTGTCCACCGGCGGCAGCTCCTCCATCCTCCGTGGCCGACATGAGCGACACGACGCTCACCCGGACGCGGCTTTCTCTGTGCATCAACCTGCATCAACAACTGCGCCTTGCGCTCGACCACGCCCGTCAGGAGCACATCATGGAAACGCCGACCCCCGTCGCCGAGGTGAGCGGGCGCGAGCCGGATTCACCCGACGCGGACCGGAAACGGGAGATCGCGAAGCGGGTTTTTCTCTTCCTCATCCCCTTTCTCATGGTCACGATGATGTACGCGACCTACATGGGCACGATGCACTCACCGAAGACCCGGGACATGCCAGTCGGCGTGGTCGGCTCGGGGGCCGTGGCCGAGTCCGTCGTCAACGAGCTGAAGTCCGTTCAGGACGGCGCCGCCGACCCCCGACTGGTCGGCGACCGCAGGGAGGCGCTCAACCTGCTCAAGGACCGCGACGTCGCCGGTGTACTGCTGATTCCCGCGGACGGCTCCACCGAGGCGACCGTCTACACCGCCCAGGCAGCCGGTGCCTCGCAGGCGGGAGCGGTCAGACAGATCCTGGCCCCGGTGGCGGCGGGCCACGGCTGGACGGCCAAGGCCCAGGACGTCGCGCCGCTGCCCTCAGGGGACAGCGCGGGCATCGCCGTGCTGCTCGCTGCGATCGGCATGATCATGGTCGGGTACGTACCGCTGAGCGGGATGATGACGGCGGCACCCCAGTTGCTCGCCCTGCGCAGATTCCTGCCGCTGCTGGCCGGCTGGGCAGTGTTGACCAGCACAGTGACATGGCTGATCCTGGGGCCGATCGTGGGGGCAGTCGACGGTCACTATTTGGCGTTCGTCGGGATCGGCATGCTGGCGACAGGAGCCGTGGGTATCGGTCAGCTGCTGTTCGCCAGGGTCCTGGGCGGGCTCGCGCTGCTGCCCGGCATGCTGCTGTGGGTCGTCTTCGGCGTGCCCTCCTCGAACCTCGCCATGCCGATCCACGCGATGCCCGATTTCTTCGGCTTCCTGCACGACGTGCTGCCGTTGCCGGCCGCGGGTGAGGCACTTCGGTCGGTCATCTACTTCGACGGCCGGGGAGTGGGCAAGCACCTGCTGACACTCGCCATCTGGATGGTCGCCGCCCTCGCAATCACCCTCCTGCTGGGGCGCCGCAAGGGGGCCGCCCTCGCGGACGCCCAGGAGTCCGACAACCCCGACGCCCCTCGGCCCGCCATGTCCGGTGGCCCGGTGCGCCCCAAGCGGCTCCGGTACTTCGCGGTGGCCGCTTTCCCGCTGGCCATCCTCACCGTCGTCGTCGGCATGATGAGCGCCTCCCTGCACCAGCCGGAGATTCGCGACATGCCCGTCGTGGTCGTCGGCGCTTCTCAGGAGCAAGCCGAGCAGGCGACCGAGGGTCTTCAGAAGGGCCTGGGCGACCTGGTTTCCCTGACCACCAGCACCTCCCTCGCCCGCGCGACCGACCAGATCCGCGAGCGCGAGGTCGTCGGCGTGTACGTGCTGCCCACCGCCAAGGGCGGTGAGCCGAAGCTCTACACCTCGTCGGCGGCGGGAGTCGGCCAGCACAACGCACTGCGGGCGATGTTCCAGCAGATCGCCCAGAGCCAGAAAACCCAGCTGGAAACGACCGATATCAAGCCGCTGAACGCCTCCGACTCCAACGGCAGCAACAGCATGTACGCGGCCATGTCGTGGGTCATGTCCGGCTTCGTGGTCATGGCGGCGCTGCGCGGCGGCGCGCCAGAGATCAAGCGGCTGCGTCAGCTCCTGCCGATGATCGCAGGCTGGGCGGTGGGCATGGCCGTGTGGCTGTGGGTGCTGTTCGACGTCCTGATCGGCGCGATCAACGGCCACGGCTGGGCGATGGTCGGCTTCGGAGCACTGACGATCTTCAGCATCTCGCTTTTCACCGCGGTGTTCACTCGCACCCTTGGTATCGCCGGTGTCATTCCCGTGCTGGTGATCGCCCTGATGATGGGGGTCCCTGCCTCCGGCGGGGCCATCTCCCTCTACATGGTCCCCGAGTTCTTCCGCGGCCTGAACGACGTGCTGCCCCTGCCCGCCGCGGTCGACCTGGTCCGCGCCGCGGTCTACTTCGACGGCGCAGGCATCGGCGGCCACCTGGCGACGATCGTCGGCTGGGGCGCCGTGTGCCTGTTGATCAACGTGGGTATCGACCGGTGGCTGGCCCGCCGTGACCTCAAGCCCGACACGGACGAGGGCGGCGGCTCCGGAACTCCCGTGGCCGGTCAGGGAGCCGTCCTGGACCTGACGGGAGCCGGGGACACCGCCGAACCCTCCCGCCGCGCACGGAGGCGGACCACGCGCACACGTTCCTGACAGGGCCCGCGTTCCTCGGTGTACTGCGGCACTGCTCGCGCATGGTCAGCAGCAGCCGGTCGTTGGTGGCGCCCGCGTCGGCGACCAGGACGGTGACCGGGCCGTGCGCGGCCTCCGCCTCCGTGAAGGCCCGGTGCACCTGCTCCCAGTCCCCCACTTCGCGCCGGGCCGCGAGGAGGCTGTCGCCGTCCGGTGGCTTGTCATCGCGGTAGGTCTCCCGACGCGGCGAAGCGGCGGGCCATGGCCCAACCGGTCCCTCTGTTCCCGCCGGTCACGAGGACCGACCACGCCGCTTCGGGCGATGCCGCTCGGGTGTCGGTCACCTCAGTCCTCTCCCTTTGTGCTCTTGACGTTCCAGGCACGCAGGCCCACTGCGGCCACCACACACCCGGCGAAAGCCAGTACGGCGCTCCAGGCCGTGGCCGTGTACATCGCTTGCAGGAAGGCGCCGTCGGCCGCGGCCGCCAACTCCGGCAGCCGCAGTGATCCGGCCAGGGAGCGGGCCGCCTCGGCCGATGTTCGGGCCCGCTCCTCCGCGTCCGCCGGCAGTCCCCGCGCGGTGCCGGGAAGCTGGGTGTTCGCCATGCGATCCCGGTACACCGCCGAAAGGACCGAGCCGGCCATCGCCATCCGAGCGTGCCTCCCACCTGCCGGGTGACGCTGATGACAGCCGATCCGGCACCGGACAGTTTCGGTGGCACACCGCTCATCATCACGGCGGTGACCGGTGTCCCCACCAGGCCCGTGCCGAAGCCCTGTACCCACAGCAGGGCGACGACCAGAGGGATCGGGGTCCGCAACAGATGTCCGGCCAGCGCCCCGGACGAGATCAGCAGGACCATGCTCCCGGCCGTGAACCCGGGCTGCCGGAAGAGCCGCTGTCCGTTGCCGACTTCGATGATGCCGTAGACCACACCCGCCGAGGCCGAGGACCGACCGGGCGATGCCCTTCAGGGCGGGCACCACCACCCCGCCAGGCAGAGCGCCACGATCGGCACGTTGACCAGGAAGTGACGGAGCAGCACCCCGCCGACGACCGGGCCGACGGCCGCACCCAGACCGCTGGACGAACTCCAGATCGCGATAGCCAGGGTGCGTCTACCGGTCCACGAACTACGCGATCGTCGGTGTTCGCGTCTACACGCTCACTGCGCGAGCCTACCGGGGCAATCTCACGCGGCTCGCGCCCGACGCCGACCTACGACGTGTACACGTTCTACGACGGCCCGAGCGACCGGATGATCCTGTCCACCGAAGCCCCGACCTCCCTCACCGATCCACTTCTGAACACCTAGCCCGGCAAGGTCACCGTCATGGCACCGCCTGCCTGAGGACACTGATCGGCTCACATCCCAGAGGGGGGTCCGTAACCCCCGGGGCCGCGTCAGCCGAAACAAGGTGTGCAGTGACCTCTGCACCACTGCTCATCCTGCAGCCGCAGCGGACATGGCCGGGCATGGGCCGTACGCCCGCCGGCCCGAGTGTCTCTCCCGGCGTCCCCTCGATCGTGATGCCGTCACAACGGAGGTTTCTCCGGTGGCGGGTGTCGGCGGCGCGTTGCGCTTCGACCTGGATCCGGGGACGTCGGGGACGTGGTGCGTGCCACGACGTGTGTCCCACTTGATGCCTCTGCAAGAACCTTGATGGTGGCGTGCTGAGCGGGGCCAGGGCCGGCAACCGGGCGGTGGTGACCAGTTCGTGCAGCAGACTCCGGCTGCGGACACGGCGGCCCAGGCCGGTCCGGCACCCACCGGGCACAGACGGGCCGATGAGCCGAGGCTCAGGAAGGTCCGCCGACTGATCGGTCAACGGCCGAGGTCGGCTCGCCCCGGAACGACGATCCTGATCGTTCACGGAGACTTTCCTGCCCTCTGAACCCGAACCGCTCGTGAACCGTGCCGGGTTCACGAGCGGTCCTTCGCCGCTGTCGTCGGGTGCCACGCCGTGATGGCCAGCCTCGTCAAGCCCACGCGACGGGACCCGTCGCCGTACTCGACGATGCCGACATACTGCTCACCTCGCGCCGCATCCGGCAACGTCACCGTCAGTCCACGCAGGGTGGCCGGGGTGACGGGACTTGTGGCGGGTCCGACGGTGGGGCGAACGGCCGGGAGTTCCTGGCCCACCTTCCACAAGCGCAGCGTGTACTGCTGGCTGTCGATGCCCTTGGGCATGTCCTCCTGCACCACATAGACGTCATAGTCACCGGGGAGCAGATCGAGGTAGTCGTCCGAGCCGGTCTGCGGCCCGGGGAAGATCCTGACTCCGTTCCCGTCGAAGGCGTAGAGGGACATCTTGCTGCCGGGCACGTGGTCCGCCGCGTAGACCCCGACCCGGGTGAAGGGGGCACCGTCCGGGACGTGGACCGGGACCTTCGCCACGGCGTCACCGGTGTGCGGGTCCGCTGCGAAGTTCGACGGGTCCTCGCCGGTGAGGGTGCCGGTGATCGTCTCGGACGTGTACAGCTCCGCCCGCGCGGTCAGTTCGCCCTTCCAGTCCGCCCGCACGGTCAGCGTCGTGGACCGCTCACCTTCGAGGGCGATCTCGAACGGTGCGGCGATGTGCGCGGACCGCAGCGCGATCGGGCTGGTGACCCGGTGCCGGCTGTGGGCGTCGCTCCAGGTCAGGGAACCGTAGGAGAAGGTGCCATAGGCGGCGTCGGTGCGTGTGAAGGTGACCCGGTACGTCGCCGAGCCACCCGGGGCCACGGTCAGGCGCTGCGGGGTGACCTGGGCCTTGTAGCCGGGCGGTGTCCGGAGCGTCGCGCGGTAGGTGGCGGTGTCCGTGCCGACGTTGGTGACGGTGCGGGTGACCGTCTGCCGCGCGGCCAGGTCGCCGACCGCGATGGACGGGTAGTTCAGGTCGCTGGGGTCGATGGGCCGGGTGGTCGCGCAGGCATCGGCGCCGTCCCCCGTGGTCGGCCGCAGCCTCAGCCCGCAGAGGTACGAGGTCCAGTCCGTGGACGTGGAGTCGTAGACCAGGCCCGGGTCGGCGGCAAGGGCGGCCCTCGGAGAGCCGGCGCCGTAGTCGAGCGGGGTCGCGGTCCCGGCGTTCTCCCGGCTGATGGGTTTGCTCTCGTTGTCGGTGATCGTCGCCGTGGTCATCAGCGCAGACTTGACCTCCATGGGCGACCAGCCGGGGTGCAGTTGCTTCAGCAGGGCGGCGAGGCCGGCTATGTGCGGGGCCGCCATCGACGTCCCCTCGAGGAAACGGAAGCGTTCAAAGGACCCTGATTCGTCGTCAGGCACGACACCTGCCAGGATGAGGCGGCCAGGGGCGGCGATGTCCGGCTTGACCAGGTCACCTCCGCTGTAGCGGTCGGGGCCGCTGGAGGAGAACGAGGTCACCTGCGGAGCACGGACGCGGGTGGTGCCGGGGACGAACTCGCCGGTGGCCCCCGGCTCGGAAGCGTACTCCCTGACGCTCTTCCCGTCCTGCTGGGTCAAGTGGACCGTGGGCACGACGTAGTCGTTCGGGAAGAATTCCTGAGCGCTGGTCGGCGTGTTCGCCACGGCCATGCCCACGCCGCCGCCGTCGGCGATCTCCCGGCCCTTGTCCCAGATGGCCACCCCGCCCCGGTCGCAGATCACGATCCGGCCCTTCACCTTGGCGGGGTCAAGTGTGCCCGGCTCGCACAGCGTGGCCCGCGCGGGGTCCACGTTCGGTTCGCGCGCGTCCACGGCGCTGGCCAACGGAGCGGCGGGGATCGAGGACTGCATCCTGACGTTGGTGAAGCGGCGGCCGTCGCCCAGGAGCAGCGTCGAGGTGTAGTCGGTGTCATGGGTCTCGGCGGCGACGGTGGTGATCCACGGCGCGGTCTGGTCCACCGTGTCGGGCCCGTCGTTGCCGGCTGCCGAGGAGATGAAGACGCCCGCCTTCGCGGCGTTGAACATCGCCTCCATGGAAGTCGAGCTGGCGAGCGATCCGCCGACGGAGTAGTTGATGACGTCCACACCGTCTGCCACGGCCTTGTCGATCGCCGCGGTGGTGTCCGAGTACCAGCAGCCGTCGGCGTTCCAGCAGGCTTTGTATACGGCCACCCGGGCGGTCGGGGCCATGCCGCCGGCCTTCCCGCGCACGCCGGATCCGGGTAGCTGCACCGGGGTGTCGTGGTTGCCGGCGGCGGTGGTGGCGGTGTGCGTGCCGTGGCTGTTCGTATCCCAGGGGGACGGTACGTCCCCCTGGCTGAACTCCCGGTCCCCCTTGTGGAACCACTGGGCGCCGATGAGCTTGTTGTTGCAGGTGACCTTGTGGGCGGGGTCGTCCCCCTCGTCGCAGGTGCCGTGCCACTTCTTGGCGATGACCTCGGCGTCGGGGCGGGGCGCGTGGAGGGGGGCTAGCATCGGATTCGTCGGGTCGACTCCCGTGTCCACGACGCCGATGATGATGCCTTCACCTGCGCGGTCCGGGCCACCGAGTTCGGACCAGAGACCGTTCTCACCGTTCAGTCCCAGGAAGCGCGGGACGTCGGGAGGAGGAGCATCGGCATTCGCCGCGCCTTCGGCCGCACTGGTGAACCCGGTAGCGCGGGCCGGGCGGCTCTCGTCGTCGCGTGCGAATGGCTCCTGTCGGGGCCGGTCGCCGTCGGCGGCTGCCGGGTGACGGGCGCCCCCAGAAGCTTCCTGCGCGGTGGACTGCACGGGTGCCGGGGGCAGGGGATCGGCCTTGTCCCGGGTCAGTGAGACCACGCCGGGAGTGGCGGACAATTCCGCCGCCTGACGTGCGGTGAGAAGCGCCGCGAAGCCGTTGAAGACGTAGTTGTAGTCGTAGACCTTCTTGATGCCGGAGATGTCGTCGAGTATCTCGTCGCGGCGGGTGTCCAAGTGCCGCAGATACGCTCGGACGGCGTTCGTGCCCGTCTTGAGCCGGTCTCCGGGGGAGGGGGCGGTGCGCGCCAGACCCTTCAGGCCGCCCTGGTAGGTGGCGACCGGCGGGTCGGCGAGCTTCACCACGTACATGCGGGTGCCTGCGTCGGCGGTCTTGCCGGTGAGGTCGGCGTGGGCAGGCGCCACCATGCCGACGACAGCCAGGGATACGGTCAGAAGAGCCGTCAAGGACCTGATGGTTGACCTGCCGTGCCTGTTGCCGTGTTTCAACTCTTGTCCATTTTGGTCGACTTGGTGCCTCGGACCACTCCCCCGTCACGGTCGCGGACAGCACCGTGGCCGACGCGACTCGCATACAGGCCCACGAGCTGAACTTGCGACGGGTGACATGAACATCGGCATGGCACCAGCTCTTTGGAGTGTGGGGGGAGCGCGTCAAATCTGTCTTCCGGAACTGAACAGAACTAGAGGCATTTGGCCTCAACATCTCCAACTGCCAAAGCGCCCAGAGGACGTGAGTCCCGCGGTGCCGAAGGGCGTCATGTCGCCGCCGGTGGCGACCGGGAACTCGGCGCCGAGGACGACGCCAGGCCACGCATGCGGGGTGATCAGGTCGATGACTCGGTGGTCGCGGAACCGGGCCTCGTCCGCTTCTCGCCGGGTAGGCTGCCCTGTCAGCCTGTGGAAGGAGCGACTGCCGCCGGCCTTGTCACGCCGGAACTCTCAGACGGTTCCCTGTTGTTCCTGGACGAGCCCTTACTGCTCGAGAGCACCGATGTCCGGTGCCTGCCTGTACAGCTCGTTGCCCCGGTAATCGCGGCCGCCGTTGTTCGTGATGGCCGCGCCCGTGTCCAAGGCCGGCGAACCCGGCTTCAGGGCGTAACGGTAGCCGAGGGACAGGTCGGGGGTGGTGCGTGGCGTACCGGTGACGTCCGTTCCCGGTGCGGCGGTGACGAACCTGGGGTCTCCCACTATGGCATGCGTGTCGGCGCTCGGTGCCGTGACCCCGTAGTACAGGTTGCCGTCGAAGGTAAGGGCTCCCTTGCGCACCGTCGCCGCGCCGTTGGTGCTGTAGAAGATGTTGTTGGTGAGGGTGTACTTGTCGTCCGTTGACGCATACACGGCAGAGCCGACTGTGTCGTAGAACACGTTGTTGTAGACCTGGCCGGTGGCCGTTGAGGAGCTGTCGATGTGCAGTGGGTTCCTGGAACTGTTGACGGCGATGTTGTAGCGGAACACCGAGTCGCCGAATTGCTGTTGGTAGATGAGGAAGCCTTCGCCGTTGTCCGCCACGTAGTTGTACTGGACGGTCTGCCTGGTCGTGCCGAAGTCGGTGTCAATGGCGTTGGAGTCCTGACCGCCGGCCTTGACCGAGGTGCCGAAGACCTCGTTGCGCTGGATGGTCACCTGGTCGGTGTAGTACGACTCGATGCCGGACGTGCCTACGTGGTCGACGACGTTGTTCTCCACAACCACGTCTCGGGCCCCGGTGAGGTACATGCCGTTCGCGCCGTACGGAGTACCGGTCTGGGTGATGTAGTTGTTCCTGATCCGGATGTCGGTGTGCGGCGCGAAGTTCGGGTCATCGACCCCGGTGCGGGTGCCCCAGCCGGTCTCGACGGCACCGTCGGCGTTGCCGGTGTACTGCTTGACGACGATGCCTGCGAACGAGGTGTTCTTGATCGTCGAGTTCTGCAGGGTGATGTCGTGCAGAGTGGTCGCCGTGGAGCCCGGGTTCGCCTGATCCGTGACGGACGGCTCGAAGACGATGCCGCCGGTGTTCTTCGAGCGGTCCCATCCGGTCTTGTAGTGGATGCCGGGCTTGTCGGGCGAGTTGCCGCCGATCCAGTTCACTTCGCCGGTCACGTCGTGCACGTCGAGCGCGTCAAGCTTGAAGTGACGGAGCTGGCTGCCGTTGTCGCCGCCGATGCGGATGCCCCGGAAGTCCCCGAGTTTCGCGCCCGGTGTCCCGGTGGGCGGAGCCTCGTTGCTGACGTCGAGGTCCCGGATCTCCCAGTACTGCTGGTTCCACAGCTTCACTGCGTCGGGCACGGTGCCGTTGCCCTGAATAGCCGGCTTTGGGCCCGAGCCGTATGCGGCGATGGTGATGGGCTGGGCCGCGGTTCCCGATCCCTTGGGCCACAGCTGCCCGGTCCAGGTGGAGCCGGCCTTCAGCAGGATGCGGTCACCTGCCGTGAAGTCCGTCGAGCCCACCTTCTCCAGGGTCTTCCAGGCGGTGTTCTCCGTCGTGCCGTCGTCGCCGTCGTGGCCCGCGGTCGAGTCCACGTAATAGGTGGTGCCGTCCGTGGCCGCAGCAGGGGGGGCCAGAACGACCGCTCCCGCTCCGGCGATCGCCAGGAAACCGGTCAGGGCACAGAGCGTTCTCACCCCCGGTTGGAGTGGTGTCGCGTGTGCTGAGATCATCTTCATCGTGTCGTCCCTTTCAGCGAGGGTGTTGCGTCACGGTTCCGACGGCCCGGCGGACCGGGTCGTTCGTGTGGAGAAGGCAGCGGCTTCCCCGCGATCGTTCGCGGGAGGCGCGGAATACGTGTGCCGTGGAAACCCCGGCGGGTGGCTCCGGTCCGCGGGGCGAGGAGCCCGGGAAAGGACCCCTGCGCCACAACTACTTCCACGCGTGCGGCGAAGCGTGGTGGTCCTCGAGTTGGACCAGTTCGGCAGTGAGCACCGGCACGTAGTACTGGGTGATTCCGGCGATGTTCGGGTGAGTGCCGCTACCCCCGCTGCCGGGGTAGCGGTTGACGAGTCCGTTGAACGTGTAGGCCACACGTTGCCCATCGATACGCGTGTCAAGGGCCGTGTCCGCGAAAACGTCCGCGACCGCAATCCCCCACTTGCGAGCTGCCGCGAGGGTTACCTGACGCACAGCCAGTTGGGTGTCCCAGTCCCGTGAGCCCAACTTGTGCACGGCCACATAGACGATCTGGGCGGATGGCCACTTGTCTTTCATGGCGTAGATGGTGGCTTCCAGCGACCCCGCGTAGGTACTGGTGTCGAAGGTCTCGGGGTTGTGGGAGCCTCCGACGGCGCCGAGTTCGTACGACTGCTCGTCGTGGATTTCCTGTTCGTCGTTCGTGCCTCCGTCGAAGACGACGAAATCAGGTGCTTGGGCGCCGGCCGACTGCACCTGGGAGATGATCTGCCCGCCGATGGCATCGGCTGCCGGGCCCACGGTGGCACCGTTCTTCGCGTACTTCGTCAGCGTCATCGCTTCCCGCTCGGCGACGAAGTCGACGAAGCCGCGTGGGTATTGGTGCCCGTAAACGATGCTGTCGCCGAAGGCGTAGACGGTCGAGCCGGCAAGAGCCCCCTCGGCGGCATACGCAGGGCGGACGAGACGGAAGCCGTCGATCGATTGTGGGCCTGTTCCGTAGTAGTTGCAGGCGACGAGCCGGGAGAGATTCGTCGCGGTGATGCTTCGCGTCCCGGAAGCCATCACTGTCGGCGCCGGTTCCTTGCTGGTGATCGAATACTGGACTTTACCCAGACTGAAGTCCATGTGCAGATACACGGTGTACCACTTGCTCGGATCGAAGCCGGTCTTGATCCACGTAGGGTTCAGAGAGTCCGCGGCGGAGGCTGAATCCGACAAGGGCCCCTCCACCGCGTATCGGAGTTCGGAGGCGGTAGCGGCGATCGCGAAGACGAGGCGTCCGCCATTGTCACGCATTTCGAGGCCCGTCTTCATCGCTTTGCCGGCTATCGCCGTCTTCCAGTCAAAGCGCAGATCGAGTGTCTTCTCACTCTGGACGGATGGCGGGAACTGTTTGACCGAGGTGGTGTAGTTGCTCATGCCCTGCGTGACGTTCAGAACCCCGTCGTTGACGTCGGCTCCGGTGGGAAACCCGAAGTTGGCGGGGTCGGTCTGAGCGTCGAACGTCTCACTGACCAGCGTCACGTCTGAGCCATCGGCGGCCGCCGCCGTCGCGGGACGCGGCGCAGCGAAGGCCGTCACCAGCGCCAACCCGAGGGCCAGGAAGCCGGTTCGTCCATGGAACCCGGTGCTTCCGCCTACTCCGGTCAGATGCATCTGACCTCCTCCATCTCATGGTGATGTGCGCGGACCTCCGTGCGGGTGAACACTGACGTCACAGGTCGGTGGCCCGCCGGATCGGGTCGTATGCGCGCAGGAAGCCGCACATGCCCAGGGACTGCTCGGGAGGCTCAGCGATGCCGGTGACGGTCGCGTTGAGCAGGTGACTGTGGTCGCCGTCGCGCAGTGCGTCGATCTGCCGGAGTGTGGCGTGAGCGGCTGCCAGGGCGCCGCGGTTGACCGTTTCCGCCCAGGATCGAAGGCGGGGTCGGACGATGCGGGTGGCCTGCTCGCAGAAGTCCTCGAAGGCCGAGCGGTTGCCGCGCTGCCACTGGCGGGCCAGCTCGGTGAACCCGTCGATGGCCAGGTCTCTGCGTGTCCGGGCGCGTTCCTTGCTGGGCCTGCCGTCGGCATCGAGGAGGGAAGCAGCACTCGGATAACGCTCGGGAGTGAGGTACTCGGTCGGGAACGTCAGGACCGCGTCACCCGCTTCGGGCAGGCCGCTGTTCTGCATGACGACGACCACACGCAGGTCGCCGTCGTTGATGGCCCGGTGGATGGTGCCGGGAGTGAACCAGACGACGTCGCCGGGACTGAGAGCGGTGCTCGTAAGGCCTTTGTGATCAAGTGTTTCCAGTCGGCCTCGGCCACTGACGACGACATAGCACTCCGAGCAGGTGAGGTGCATGTGCGGCGATCCGCCGTGTTCGGCGTCCGCGGTGGGCCACGGATACACCTCCAGCCGGCTCAGCCCCACCGCTCCGGGGAAGTCAGGAAGGGCACTCACGGCGTGTACCTCTCGGCGATCGATTCGAGCTCACGGCGTTCCATCTGGCGGTCGATGAACACGAAGCAGTGGCTGAGGCGGAGCGTCTCCCCCGGCTCGAGCTCGAGCTCCGTGTCGAAGGCGGGAGACGGGTTGAGGCAGGCGAAAACGCTGCTGCGGGCGAACCACTTCAAGGGGATCTCGGCCGTGCTCGTTCCTGCATAAGCGAGTACCGTGGCGCCGCCGTCGATCTCGTCGTGCTCGCTGGTGACAGCCGCCCACGCCGCCTGCGTGCCCATCACGGCGTCACCGCGGCGGCCGTTGGCGGCAACGACGTCAGCACCGGTCCAGGCGCGCGGGCCGCGCCAGAACAGGCCCGTGTAGCCGGCATTGGGGCGCCCGTGTGTGGTGGGGCTTCCGAGTTCCAAGGACTCGCGGTGGACGTTGGTCAGGTCGGTGGCGAAGTCCAGCGCCCAGATCCCCTCCGCGGTGTCGGCGCTGTGGAAGCGCAGAGTGCGCTTCTCACCGATCCAGACCTCGTCCGTGGAGGCGACCCAGTCCAGGACCTCCGCCACAGACACCTCGCCGCCGCTGCGATCCTCTCTGTCGAAGCCGCGGTGCAGTTGTCGGCCGTGGTTGCTGCGCCAGAGGTAGCCGTGGCCGGGGGCGCCCTGCTCGAAGGTGGGTCCGCCCCAGAAGTTGTCTCCACACAGGTGGGACCAGGTCATCTGCAGTCCCTTGTGCCAGCGGTGGTCCCATGGGCGGTACACGCCCATGGGTGCGCCGGACAGGGTCCTGAGCGGGTAGAGGTAGGGCTTGGGAGATTCCTCGAGGGGGGTGTCGGGGTGGTAGACGTACGTGGCGATGTCGGTGCCCGCCACGGAGACGACCAGCTGGGTCGCGGCGTCGTCGTGACGGATCTGGAAGGGCGTGTCAGACACCGATCTGCTCCTTGTCGGCGTTGTCCCGGGTGTTCGTGGGCCTGCCACTCATGGAGTGGTAGAAGGGGTTGCCGGGAGTGAGCATGTCGGGGGTGACGGGGCGTCCGGTGGCCGCCGATTCGTAGAGGGCGGCCAGGAAAGCCAGCACGCGACGGCCGTCGGGGCCGCCGGCCTCCGGGCGGCGACCGGTGCGCAGGGCCTGCAGCAGCGCGCGCAGCTGGGCGGCGTGGGAACTGGGTTCGTCGTCGAGGGGGGCTCCCAGGTCCGCGGCGGTGGCGCCGGGCAGGTGGGGAGCCGGGGTCCAGGTCCAGTGCGAGTTGTCGTAGCCGTAGAGGTGCGAGAGCTCGACCGTGGCCTCGGGGAAGTCGAAGCGCAGGTAGCTGGTCTCCCGCGGGGAGAGGACGCTGTTGACCATGGACACCATGGCGCCGTTGGCGAACCGCACGACGGCCATGGAGACGTCCTCGGTCTCCACGTCGCGGGCGAGCGTGCCCATGTCGGCGCGGACCTCCGTCCACTCCCCCATCAGGGACAGCATGAGGTCCATCTGGTGGATGCCGTGCCCCATGCTGGGGCCGCCGCCCTCGGTGTCCCACTTGCCGCGCCAGGGGACGGCGAAGTACTGGGCGTCCCGGTACCACAGGGTGTGGCAGATCCCGACCAGGGGGGCTCCGAGGGTGCCGGTGCGTATGTGCTCGCGCAGGGCGCGTGCCGAGGAGCCGAAGCGGTGCTGGAAGACGTAGGAGACGTAGGGGCCGCCCTCGCGTTCGTGGGCGCTGATGGCGTCGTATGCGGCGACCGACAGGGTGGGGGGCTTCTCGCACCACACGGAGACGCCGGCGTCGAGGCAGGTGATGATGGCTTCGCGGTGGGCGACCGGGGGTGTGCACACGATGACGAGGTCGGGGCGCGACACCCGTAGCATCTGTTCCAGTTCGACATAGGCGGCAGGGATGTCCCACCGGGCGGCGAAGTCACCGGCACGCCGGTGGTCGACGTCGACGACCGCCACGGCGGTGGCCTGGCCGTTTTGCGCCTGGATGGCGGGCATGTGGCTGCTCTCGGCGATGTTCCCGGCGCCGACGATCGCCACTCGAGTGGGGTGGTGGTGCTGCGTCATGAAGGCTCTTTCGCGAAGGCTCAGGCGGCGCCGTGCGCGCGGCCGGACAGGGCTTGAGCGGGGTTGGAGAAACGCAGACTGATGGCGACGCCGACCAGGGCGATGGCCATGTAGAAGACGGTCATGGCCGCGGTGAGGGCCGCGGGCGGGCCGCCGGGGTCGGACATGGCACCGAAGATGGTGACCACCAGCGTCTGGGTCCTGGCGCTGCTGACGAAGAAGGTCAGTTCGAACGACCCGAGGACGCGGACCAGACTGAGCACGCCGGCGGCCACGATGCCGGGCATCAGCAGAGGCACGAGCACGCGCACGAAGAGCCGCAGATTGTCGGCTCCGAAGACCCTGGCCGCGTTCTCCACGTCGGGCGAGATCTGCTCGACGAACGGCACGGTGACCAGGATGACCAGGGGCAGGATCGGTACCAGGTTGACGAGGACCACGGCCGTCATCGTGCCGCCGAGGCCGAGCCGGTACATCAGCGCCGCGAGTTGGACTGCGTACGTCAGGGGCGGCAGGATCGCCGGGAACAGCAGGAGCAGCGTGACGGCCGAGCGGCCCGGGAAGGACGTGCGGGCCAGGACGTAGCCCGCGGGCACGCCGATGGCCAGGGCCAACAGCACGTCGGCGATGGCCACCTGGAAGGTGACGCTGATGGAGTCGGCCAGCCCGGGGGTGTCCCAGGCCTGCCGGAACCAGTCGAGCGTCCACCCACGGGGCAGCCAGCTGCCTCCCCAGCTGCTGCCCAGCGCGGCGACGATGACCGCGCCGAGCACGGCGAGAAGGACAGTGATGAACAGGCCCGCGACGATCCAGCTGATGACGGCGGTGACGGTGGGACGGGGCCGGACGGCGCGATCGGTCGACGCGGCGGGCTCGGCGAGGCCGGTCGCCTGGGGGGCGGTGAATGTGCTCATCAGCCCTTTCCTCCCACCGCGGGCCCCTTGTACAGGCTGTTCCGAAGCAGGACCATCAGCCCGAGAATGAGCAACTCGATCGCCGTGAGCACGATGGCGATGGCGGAGGCCTGGGTGTAGTCGGAGCGCTGTGAGGCGGCTTGGTAGATGGGGATGGTCAGGACGTGGGTGGCGTTGTCGGGCTGGCCGATCAGAATCGCCGAGGGGAAGATCGCGAAGGCTTCGACCAGGGCCAGCATCAGCGCCGTGAGGATGCCGGGCATGGCCAACGGCATGATGATCTTCCAGAAGCGGGTGGCACGCGAGGCGCCCAGTGTGGCGGCGGCGTTCTCCAGTGCCGGGTCGATGCCTCCGAAGAACCCTGTCAGCAGCAGGAACGACAGCGGCAGGGTGGTCAGGACCGCGGCGATGAAGGTGCCCTGGTAGTTGAACAGGAACGTGCCCCGCGGCAGGCCGATCCTTTCGAGGGTGAGGTTGACCCAGCCATGGGGTGAGAAGACCCGCATCATGCCCTGGGCGATGAGGATGCTCCCGAAGGTGATGGGCAGCATCAGTACCAGCGTGACGACCTTGCGGCCGCGGAATTCGCGCCGGCTCTGGTAGGCGATCGGCGCGGCGAGGCCGACGCTGACCACCGCCACCGGCACCGCGAGCCGCAGGGTCTTCACGATCGCCCCGGCCTGGTAGGAGTCGGTGAAGAAGGCGCGGTAGTTGGCGAACGCTCCTCCGCCGTTCACCGGCTGGAAGGAGATCATCACCCCGTAGACGAACGGGTAGAGGAACAGTCCGGCGATGACCGCCACGGCCGGCAGGAGCAGGAGCAGCGACCAGTCGACACCTCGTTCGGCCAGCCGGTGCCGGAGCGGATGGCCGGAGGTGTCGGTGCCGAACGGCTGTTGGAACGTATCAGCCATGAGACGCGACCGTCCGCTCCGTGTCGCCCGGGTAGACCAGGACCCGCTCGGGGGCCACGCCCAGATCGAGGACGGCCCCGGCGACGACCGGCTCGTTCGTCTTCAGGTGCAGCACGTCGTTGTCGGTGGTACGTGCCCGCACCGACAGTTCCCGCCCGTGGTACTCCACGACTTCGGCCACGGCCTTGATGGAGTTTCCGGTCGAGCCGGGCCCCACGATCAGGTCCTCGGGCCGGATGGCCACGGTGACCTCGGCCCCCGCTGCCACACCGGACGCCGCCCGGCGGGTGCCGTGCACAACCGTGCCGTGGGCGAGGACGCTGGTGTCGTTGCCTGGGCCTACGCTCTCCACTTTCGCGGAGAACAGGTTGCGGTAGCCCATGAAGCCGGCCACGTACGCGCTGGCAGGATTGGTGTAGACCTCTTGCGGGGTGCCGGTCTGCTCCAGGACCCCCTTGCGCAGGACCACCAGGCGGGTGGCCAACGAAAGAGCCTCCTCCTGGTCATGCGTCACATACAGGACGGTCAGCCCGCGTTCCTGATAGAGGCGCTTGATCTCGGTGCGCATCTCGATACGCAAGGCGGCGTCCAGATTGGACAGCGGCTCATCCATGAGGACGATCTCCGGCTCGATCGCCAGCGCTCGGGCGATGGCGACGCGTTGCTGCTGTCCGCCGGACAGCTGGGAAGGCAACTTGCCCGCGTGCTCATGCAGTTGCACCAGCTTCAGAGCGTGTAACGCGCGTTCCCGACGCTGCGACTTGGGGACGCGGCGCATGCTCAGCCCGAACTCGACGTTCTTCTGCACGCTCATGTGAGGGAACAGGGCGTAGTTCTGGAAGACCATGCCGAAACCGCGCTTCTCCGGCGGCAGGGTGTCCAGGCGGACGTCGTCGCACCAGATGGAGCCACTGGTCAGGGGCTGCAGTCCGGCCAGGCAGGCGAGTGCGGTCGACTTGCCACACCCCGAGGGCCCCAGCAGGGCGACGAACTCGCCGCGCGCCAGATCCAGGTCCAGGCGGGACAGGGCCGGGACTGCGGACCTGGTGTAGCTGCGGGTGACGCCGCGCATCGAGAGCTTCTCGAAACCCACGGCGGGCTTGCTCACCGTCATGGTCATGGTTCAGCCGCCGGCCTTGGAACCGACGTTGCGCTGCCACAGGTCGAACGCCTTCTGCATCTTCTCCGGCGTCAGCGGCACCTGCACCTTGCCGGTGCCGAGGGCTTCAGGGAAGAAGTCGGGCCGGCCCCACTTCTGCGTGAACTCCTTGACCGCGGCACCGGAATTGTCGGTCGTGACATCCTTGTTGGCCGTGGTCAGCACACCCGTCGTCAGGCGCCGGCGTTGGGCTTCCGGCTGGACCATGAAGGACTCCAGCTCGAGGGCGACGTACAGCGTCTCGGCGCCGACCCCCTTGGGGATCATCGCGAAGTGCCCGTCGCTGATCCAGTTCGGGTTCTGGAACAAGGCGATGCCGGTGTCCTTGGGCCAGGTGCCGGTCTTACGGTTGGCGACGTCGTGGGCGATGATCGTCGGGATGACGTCCAGCTGGCCTGTGCCGAACTGCTGGGCCAGCAGGGTGGAGCTGGCCGGGTAGCTCGTGACGTACTTGCCGAGTCCCTGAAGGTACTTCCAGGTCTTGTCCCATCCCTTGACCGGGTCCGAGGGGTCGGAGTCGCCCAGCATGTAGGGCAGCGCCTGGATGAACGCCCGCCCGGAACCCGAGCCCGCGGGCTGGGCGTACCCGAACTTGCCCTTGTGCGACTTGGCCCAGGCCAGCAGGGCCTCGGGCGTGGTGGGGGCCTGGGAGGCCTTGACCGTGCGGGAGTTGTAGTCGATGAACGGCCCGTTGGGGTCGTAGTTGACCAGCAGGCCGTATCCGTCGGCCGACTGCTGCAGGCCGGCCCGTGCGGTGTCCTGGATGCTGGACAGGTCAGGGAGGGATAAGGAGTTCGTCGGGATCTGCTTCAGCAGCAGGCTCTGCTGCTCGGCCGCCCCCAGCACGTCAGGGCCGCCGAGCAGAAGCGAGATGTCCACAGCACCACCGATCTGCTGTGCCTTGACCTTGCCGGCCACGTCCGGGGCTGCGGCGGTCTGGTAGGTGACCTTCGAGACGAGGTCGGGGTTGGCTTTGGCGAAGGCGTCGATGGCGGCTTTTCCGCCACCCGTGAGGTCACCGCCGCCGTCCAGGATCGTCAGGACGATCGGCTTCGCCGGCTTCTTCGGCGTCAGCGACTCCGACGAGGAAGACGAAGACCGGCCCGGAGCGCTGCACGATGCGAGCGACATGGCCGTCAGGGCAGCGACCGCGGCTCCCGTCAGGGCCGAAGCGCGTCTTCCCGACCCGGCGCGTGGCTTTCTCATGCCTGTCCTTCCCCGGCACGTCGACGTGCCACCAAGGCGTCGGCGCACGTTGTGCGGCCGACGGAATGGGATCAGAAGATGAATGTGGTGCCCGCCGACGTGACGTGGCAGCAAAGCGAACATAGTGATCGATCACCTTTAGCGTCAATCCCCTTGCATATGATCGATCACTATTGCTATTGCAAATACTGTTGGAAAGTCAGCCGCACAGCCGCTCCGCCGAATAAGTGCTGCTATTGAGGTGCCGGCCCACTGGATTCGCGAGGCACGAGCTCAAAGGCTTTGCCATAGGCAACATCCGGTGCCGACCGGTTCTCGATGCGGGCGAGCAGTGCCTGCATGGCCTGGCGTCCAAGGGTGTCCCGGTCCAGCTTCACCGTTGACATCGTGGGCCGGAAATACTCGGTGAACTGCTCGTTGTCCCAGCCGAAGACGCTCACGTCCTCGGGCACGCGAAGACCGCGGTCCTGGAACCCGCGAATGACCCCCATGGCGACGTAGTCGTTCGCGGCCAGCACCGCCGTCACACCGGAATCGGGCGGCAGGTCCCGGGCGGCTTCATAGCCGGAACGCACCGACCAGTCACCGTCCACCACTCCATACGACTCGAGGCCCAGCTCGTCCAGTGTTTCCAGGTACACAGCGCGCCGGTTGCGTGCGGAAGCCCAGTCCTGCGAGCCCGCGACATGCAGGAACCGGCGATGCCCCAGGTCTGCGAGGTGGCGCAGGATGGCCTCCGCCGGCCTGCCGTCGGCCAAGGTGCCCTGCGCGTGCATCTGATCGTCGTACTCCCCTACGACCATGATGCGCTCATGGTTCGGCACGCCCGCGGCACCACTCAGCGGGGCGAACGAGAGCACGCCCTCGGCTTGTCCGGAGTCCAGCAGGGCCTGCACCCCCTCTGCGCGCCGCTCCTCGCCGCCCGCGAGGCCGACGACATCGGTCGTGTAGCCGGCTTCATGTGCCGCCGCGGAGGCTCCCTGCAGAAGCGGAACAGGTACGAAAGTGGTCAGCTCCGGCAGAACGATCGCGATCCGGTCCGACCGCTTGGTGCGCATCGTTCGGGCTATGAGGTTCGGCCGGTAGTCGAGCTCGGCTACAGCCTTGTCGATCTTCGCCTTGGTCGCCGGTCTCAGTCCCCCGTTCTGCTTCAGGTAACGGGATACCGTCTGATGGGACACCCCCGCACGCTGCGCGACTTCCCAGATCGTTGCCCGCTTCTTCATCGGACCTGCCTTCTCGGCGCCACCAGCCATGCCACCGCTTCAACCCCTTCTCCCACCGCTGAGCGTGAAGCTGAACCTGCTTCGGCCCAGCCGCTCGCCCCGAGCATAGGGCGGTCCCCACGCACCGCCGGCCCAGGCACGACTACTGCTGCAGCGAGGGTACGGTTCGAACCGGGCCGTTCACCTCACGGAACGGACACATGGCACACATTCATGGACGAGGCTGCGGCCGTCGAGGGGGACGTCACGGTGTTCGTACGGCCCCGTGTCCAGGGGACCGGACCGTCGGCAGGCGGTCGGCCAGGACTGTGTCGTGTACGGCGATCCAGCAGCCGTGGGCGGTGGCTGCCACCCGGCTGCCGTGCCACGGCGAGCAGGCGGCTGCGGGACTGAACGCGGCCTTCGTGGTGACGTCCCGTCGGTGATCCGGCCGGAGGAGCGTCACCGGCAGAGAGCGACCACACCGCGATGGTCGGACCACCCGCCACGTATCGGAGCGGACTCGCACGCCGGTCGACGAGTCGCCGCACAAACACCTCGCTGCCGTCGGACACGACGAGGAACCGACCATCCGGCGTGCATGACGTCATGGTGAGGCCCCGTTGCTCGACGGTGGTGTGCTCCCTGCCCGAGACCACGTCGAAGACGCCTATTCCGTTGCCGGTGGTGGCCGCCCAGTCGGCGATAAGGCTCCCCCGCGGTCTTGAGGCGGCGAGGGTCAGGAGTACGACGACGAAGACGGGGTCCGGCTGGCGGTGCGGGCTGCCGACCTACGCTCATGTTCGGCGGCCGGGATGAAGGCGGCCCGTTGCGCCCCTGCCGCGAACGCTTCTTCGGCCGCGGCGAGGCGGGAGCCCCCTGCACAGCACTCCGAGGTCGCAGTCGAGTTCCTGCCGGATACGAGCCGCCTCGGTCAGCCGGCGGTGCGAAGGCAACCGAGAGCGGTTCGCTGTCTCACCGTGCGGCGCGACCAGGCGCGCCTGGTCAGTTGTTCCAACAATCGTGGCCACATCTGCGGGGTCACCGAGGGCCGCCCTCCTGCCCGAGACGAGGCGTCGGGTGTCAGGGCTCCTGGTATCTCACGGGCCCGGCCATTCCCATCGTCGACGGCTGGGGCTCTCCCGAAGTTTTTGCCGGGAGTCGAGCCTGCGACCCGTCCAGCGGGACGCTCCGCCCGTTGCCTTCGCCGCGGATCCCCTACGGCCGGTCGCGGATCCAGGCCCCCTCCGGTCGGGGCACAGCACGCGCCGGCCGGAGCGGGCCTGGCGTCCCCAGGGGTAGTCAGCTGACGTCGAACCGGTCGACGACCAGATACGTGCCGCCTGCCTTGGTGAGGGTGAGGCGTTGACGGTGCCTTCATCGGAGTTGGTCTCGCAGAGGGACGTCGTCGCCGAAGCCGCGGTTGCTGCTGTAGCCCCACGAGCCGGTGTAGGTGATAGCACCGATGCTGTCGTTGTAGGTGCCGCTGACCTCGAACGCGTCCAGCGTGGCGTAAGTGCCGCTGTTCTTGACGATCTTGACGGTGTGGGTGCCGGGGGCCAGGTTCTGGACGCTGTAGATGACCTGCTGTACCTGGCGGCCGGTGGCCGAGGTGCTGACGGAGCCCTGGTCCATGCCATCGATGTAGAGCTCCACGTTGCCCTGGTCGCTGTTCTTCTCAGGAGCCGGTGTAGGTGACGGCGGGACTGTCGTCGTCGATCCGGCCGGTGAGGGGCTGGTAGGCGGCGTCGGGCCCGGTGGTGGTGATGATGGACAGGGCCGCGCTGGGCCAGGCACCGCCGCTGACGATGGTCGCCTGGTTGGGCACCGCTGGACACCGGCTTCTCACCCGGAAAGGCCTGCCACACCACCCGGTGGCCGTTCCGCCCGGAGTCGGCCGGTCCAAGGGCGAACGTGATGGACAACGCGAAGGTACCGCCGCGGAGCATGACGTCGATATCGGCGCACATCGACGACGCGAGGCTTTCCACCAGGGGAGGCGTACAGCACCGTGGGGGATGCGGCGAACGCGCGCACCGGAGTCACCACTGCAAGCAGTAGCGCACCGAGCGCGGTCCCCGCGGCGGCGACGGCTCTGCGCCGACGAAGGAACATGAGCACTCCTGGAGTCGTGGGACGAGGCGTCCCAGGTGGTGGAGGGGGTTCAGCGCAATCGACTGACCGTCGGCCGAAGCAGGACGGCATACCGAACATGCCGCCCGCGCGCGGCCCGGGCCCTGTCACCTGCAGCCGCACGGAGAGCACCGGACGGACTGGCTACAAGGTCAGGCGGCTGCGGACCAGGTCACTGGAGCCGCCATTGCCCCACAGACCGAAGGACCGACTGCCCTCGCCGCCGTGACAAAGCGACGTGGACGTTCGCGTACACCTCCCCGGCGGGGAGACGGTGGCGTTGATCTGGTCCGCGCGGATCGCATCGAGCTCCTGCGGGACACACCTGTCGGCAGGGAGATGCCAGTAGCGCTTCACTCCGGCAGCGAGCACCATGGACCGGCCCCGCCGTTGACCCTCGTCCAGGTAGTGGAGCCGGCGGATTCCGAGGCGCAGGTGTCCCGGTTGCATGCAGTGACGGCTCCGGCGCAGAGGCCACGGCGAGAACACGGAGCAAAACCCCATCACCATGACACTCCTCGCCATTGAAGGCATTCATCGGATCTATCAGTGACGTGGCGGGCACGTTACGGCCGCACTGCCAGTCATGGCAAGAGGTACATCGGATGATTACTGTCGTGTCTCAACCGAGCTCGATGACTTCGGCCGCCGTCACCCCGGCGGCCGCTTCGAGCACGAGGATCTGCAGGCGAACCTCGCGAGCGCCGAGTCGACCGACGACGAAGCCCTTCGCCGGCTATCGGCCCGCGATCGGGAGGCACGTCTCGGCCTGTCCCACAGCTCACTCCTCCTGCGGCCGGATGCGCACGGGCCCGCCCGAGCCCGAAGGCACCCGGCTGGAGGGACCGCGGCCCCGCGCCCGCCGGAAGGGCGAACGCCGGGCCGTTGGTTTGGCGCCTCAGCGGGACGTGAGTCTCCACAGGTGGTCGGCGGTGCCGTTGTCCGACCACTGCAGGACCTGGGCGTTGGAGGATGTGCTCATGTTACTGACACCCAGCAGGCGACCACTGTTGTAATTGGCGATCTTGTAGTAGCCGCCCGGGGCCGGGATGACCTGCCAGAGGTGGTCGGCCGTACCGTTGTCACCCCAGATCAGGGCCGTACCGCCGTCGGCCGTGCTCGCGTTGGTGATGCCCAGGAGCAGACCGCTGGACTGCTGCTGGATCTTGTACAGGCCGTTGCCGGCGGCCACGAGGGTCCAGTTCTGGTCGGTGCCGGTGGTCGACGTCGCCTGGACCACCGAAGTGCCTTGCGCCGTGCCCGCGTTGACGGTGTCCAGGGCGAGGCCGCTGTTCTTGTTGATGATCTGGTAGCGGCCGGCCAGCGTGGTGTTGGTGCCGCCGGGGGTGATGACCAGGTGGTAGCCGTCGGAGGCGTTCATCGTCACCGGAACCGTGATCGAACCGTTCGAGACCGTGTAGCTGGCGTCGGAGATGGTGATCGGGCCGGAGGAGGCGTTGAGGCGGCCGGTGTCGGGGCTGTACTCCAGCTTCACGTGGACCGTGCTTCCGAAGGCCGACAGTGACGACAGCCCGTTGACGGTGACCGCGCAGGAGCCGGCGCAGCCGCCCGCTATGACGCTGATCTGGTTTCCGGGCCCGTTGAGGGAGGCCATGCCGTCGATGCCGGTCTGGGCGGGGGGCGTGGTCACGAGCATGCTCCCGGACATGTCGCCGTACCACTTGTACGTCCAGTACGAGCCGTTGGGCGAGCCGCCGGTGTCGGTCAGGGTGTCGCCCAGGGTGCCGTAGTGGTTCCAGAAGGCCAGTTCGGCGTCCCGGACGCCTGCACGCTCGAACTTCGCCGCGTAGCCGATGAGGGCCCCGGAGTTCCCCATCTGGGCGGGCGTACCGTACTCCTCGATGTCGATCGGGCGGGGGCTCAGGCCGAGGCTGGACTCGAGGTCACGGTAGTCGGAGATGTGCGAGGCGATGCTCGCGCTGGTCTGCAGCTCGTGCCAGGCCATGACGTCGGGGACGGCGTTGTTGGCGATGGCGTCCTGGAGGAACGTCTGCATCTTGGCACGCGTGTAGGAACCGAAGCTCGGCCCCTGGATGGGCGTGGTCGTGTCCTTGGAGCGGATCTCCTTGTACGTCGTGTTCCAGGCGGCGTCGAAGGGGCCGGCGTGGGTGGTGTCCCAGTTCAGATCGGGCTCGTTCCAGATGGCCCACGCGGAGATGTTGGTGACACCGGATGCCTTCACTGCGGCGATCTGCTGGTCTACGGCGGACAGCCAGTCGCTCATGCTGACCCACTTGTAGGGGAAGTCCGGGTACCAGTCCGGCATTCGTGCGACCACCTTGGCGCCGGCGCGGGCCGCCTTCGGCGCCACCACAAGGGCGTCACCGGCCGGGGCGGGCTCGCCGTTGGGCAGCTGGTGGCCGCCAGGTGCCATCTGTACGAAGGTGTTCGGCTTCAGCGCGCTGACCAGGCTGTCGGCGGGCGTGCTGTCGTCTGCGAGGCCATAGAGGCTGCCCGTGCCGACGTGCGTGACCGGCCGCAGGGTCTGGTTGGCGTTGACGACCAGGGTGGTGGAGGAGGAGGGGGTGGCCTGTGCGGACGCACCCGCGAGAGCGACGGCGGTGGTGGCCAGGACTGTGGCGAGGGCGGCGGCGCTCGCGCGGCCGAGGGTTCCTCTGTGGCGGTGGCGGGAGCTCAGGTATGACATCAGCGGCTCTCCTGGGCTGGAGGGGACTTGCAGGTGGCGCGCCACGGTGCGGCGAGGCGGCGGCTCGGGGGCCGACCGGTCACGTGGGAACCGGGCCCTCATGACGGGTGACAGCTCTGAGTGGTGTGCGGGCAAGACAGGGGCAAAGCGCGGTCCCGCCGGGTCGGTGGGCCGCGGGCGGCGGGCACCGGGGGTCAGTCCTTGACCGCGCCCGCGGTGACGCCGGCGGCCACGTACCTCTGTGCGAGGACGAGCAGGACCGCCGCGGGGATCGACGCGACGACGGCGGTGGCCATGATCGCGTTCCATTCCTGGTTGTTGTTGCCGATGTAGTGGTAGATGCCGAGGGTGATCGGCCGCCAGTCGCCGCCGCCGTCGAGCGTGTTGGCGAAGACGAAGTCCGACCAGGCCCACAGGAAGCTGAAGAGCGAGACCGTGACGAGCGCGTTGCGGCTCACCGGCACCACGACCGACCAGAAGATGCGGAAGGTCCCGGCGCCGTCGATACGGGCCGCGGCGATCAGCTCGCCGGGGATGCCGGACATGAACGCCGTGAAGATCATGACGCCGAACGGCACGGCGATGGTGGAGTCCGCGACGATCAGTCCCCACCAGGAGTTCAGCAGACCGAGGTCGAGGAAGATGCCGTAGAAGCCCATCGCCATCACGATGCCGGGGATCATCTGGGCGACCAGCAGGGCGAGGCGGAGGGCTCCCCCGCCGTAGGGCTTGAGCTTGGCCAGTGCGAAGCCGGCCGGGGCGGCGAGGAGCAGGGTGAGGGCGACCGTGCCCAGGCCGATGAGCAGGCTGGTGCCGAGGTAGGGCATCTGGTCGTTCAGCACGGCTCGATAGCCCTCGAACGTGGGATGCAGGGGGAGCAGGTCGGGCGGGCTCTTGCGCATGTCCTGCTGCGGGGTGAGGGACACGTTGAGCATCCAGTACACCGGGAACAGCATCAGCGCGGTGAGCAGCACACCGATGAACGTGTAGGTGCGCGACTTCGGCGAGTTCACGCTTCCTGCCTCCTCTGGACGCGGATGTACAGCAGGCCGAAGGCCAGGGCGATGAGGATGAGGATGTTGCCGACCGCCGCACCGGGGCCGAACTTGGGCAACAGGGTGCCGAAGCCGAGTTGGTAGGACCAGGTCGCGAGGGTGGAGGAGGCGTCACCGGGGCCGCCCTTGGTCATGATCCATATCAGATCGAAGACCTTGAGGGTGTAGACCAGGCCGAGCAGCAGGGTGATCGCCGAGACCGGGCGCAGCAGCGGGAAGGTGATCCGGCGGAACTGCTGCCAGGCGCTCGCCCCGTCCAGGGCGGCGGCCTCGTACAGCTCACCGGGGATGTTCTGCAGACCGCTGTAGAGGATGACCAGGTTGAAGGGGATGCCGATCCAGACGTTGGCGATGATCACCGAGGTCAGTGCCCAGTTCGGGGAGTCGAGCCAGTTCACCGAGTTCGCGCCCGCCAGGTGGAGGGCGTAGTTGATGACGCCGGACTCGCTGTTGAACATCCATGACCAGGTGGAGGCCGACACGATCAGCGGCAGCAGCCAGGGGATCAGGAACAGCGCCCTGAGCGTGCCGGCCAGCCGGAAGTGGCGGTTGAAGAAGACCGCGAGGGCGAGTCCGGCGGCGTACTGGAACGCGATCGACACGAAGGTGAAGACCAGGGTGTGGCGCATCGCCGGGCCGAACGTGGGATCGTCGAGGACGGTTCTGAAGTTGTCCAGGCCGGAGAAGGGCGCGTCGCCCGCCACGAACGACCGGACGGTGTAGTCGCGCAGGCTCAGGTCGAGGTTGCGGTACAGCGGATAGACGTAGAACGCAGCGAGGTAGACGGCCAGCGGCGCGAGGAACGCCAGTGCGGTCAGCCGGCTCCTGCGGCGCCGGCCGCGCCGCAGTGCCGACGTGTCCGTCCGGTCATCGGTGCCGGTCGCCGCGAACTTGATCGGTGACCGCGGTGAGCGGTGATCGACGCGGGCGGTGGTCATGCGAACTCCTGGATGCGGGTGGCCTGCCCGGGGCCGTGGTGGTGTCCGGGCGGTTGCGAGTGCCATGCGGTTCTCGAAGGAAGGGCCCCGAGACGTGCCGTGAGGGCGTCCAGCGTCAGTTGCCGCCCTTGTCGGCGGCCGTCTGTGCCGCGTCCAGTGCGGTCTGCGGGCTCTTTCCGCCGGACAGCGCGGACTGCACCGCGGTCCACATCGGCTGGGAGATGGTCGGGTACTTGGTGCCCAGACCACCGCTGGTGCGACCGCGCGCCGCGGCCACCGCGTCGACCCACGGCTTCAGCTCGGGGTTCGCCTTGACCTGCTCCCCCTGGACCGCCGCGGTGGGGGCGACGTACGCCAGCGTGGTGTCCGTCGACAGCAGGTTGGCGGAACTGGTCAGACAGGTCACGATCTTCTTGGTGACGTCGTACCGGGAGGAGTCCTTCTGGACCGGGACGGTGACGAACTCACCGCCGGTCGGCACCGGCGCCGCGCCGCCGCTCTGCGCCGGGATGCTGATGACACCGTACGGGAAACCGGCCTTGTCCGCGTTGCCGAGCTGCCAGGTGCCGTTCTCACCGAACGCGTAGTCGCCGGTGGCGAACTCCTGCCAGCTGGTGGTCTGGGTGTTCTGCAGGACGTCCTTGGGAGCGTAGCCCTCGTCGACCCACTGCTTCCACAGGGCGAGGGCGGCCACGCCCTTCGCCGAGTTCAGCTTGGTCAGGTCACCGCCGGCGCCCCAGAACCAGGGCAGGAACTGGAAGCTGCCCTCCTCGGTGTTGATCGCGGAGAACGTGATGCCCTTCTTCCCGGCCGCCTTCACCTTCTCCAGGGCCGCCGTCAGCGACGCCCAGTCCTTGACCGACGCGGGGTCGACGCCCGCCTTGGACAGGACCTGCTTGTTGTAGTAGAGGGCGAGTGTGTTGGCGCCGATCGGCACACCGTAGGGTGCGCCGTCGATCTCGCCCGCGCCGAGGATGTTCTTCTGGATCGCCGAGGTGTTCAGGCCGAGGTCGCCGGTCTTGTTGAGGATCCCGGCCTCCACCAGCGTGGAGACGACCGGGTTGTCGACGAGCATCACGTCGGGGGCGTTGCCCTGCTGGGCGGCGAGCAGCGCCTTGTTGCCCAGGTCCGTGGTGTCCATGGCGGTGCGCTTGACCGTGACACCGGCGTCGGTGCCGCACTTGGCGACGAGCTCGACCCACGGCGAGGAGGCGTCGAACTGCGGGTACGGGTCCCAGAACGTGTACGTCCCGCCGGAGTTGCCGGAGCCGGAACCGGAAGCTGACGAGTCGGAACCGCCGCCGCAGGCGGCGACGGAGGTGAGGGCGCCGATCGTGGCGACGGCGGCGATCAGGGTGCGGCGGGTGTTTCTCACGATGACCTCGTTGTCTTGGGGTGTTTCACGGAGTGCGGGGCGGAACGGGAGGAGGGCGGTGCGGGGACAGCCGTGGGGTTCAGAAGGTGGGCAGCCAGACGCGCATGCTGCCGTCCTGACGGTTGGCCCACGCGAAGTAGGGGATCGCGGTCAGTTCGAGGGGCTCGGCGGCCGGCGGCGCCTCGGTGGCCTCCGCGTTCCGGTACGGCCACCAGTCGACGTCGGGGATCTGCCGACGGTGTCCTGCGGCCACGACAGTGGTGACTCCGCCGAGCAGGTCCGGACGGTGCTGCACCGCAAGAGAGCGGGTGGTGTCGAGGACGATGTCGTCCAGGCCACCGCCGGGGTGGTCCACCTGCTCGAGGCAGTACACGAGCGGGCCGCACTCGATCGCCACGCAGCCGCGTACGGCGTCCACTCGCGGATCGGCGGCCGTGAGGCGCGGTTCCAGACCGAGTTCGAGGACGACCTCGTCGCCGGGTGCCCAGGTGCGCTCGAGCCGCAGCCAGCCGTCGCCGACCGGCGTGTCCGTCTGGTCGTACACCGTGTCCCCGCACCGGACGCGGAACTCGCCGCCCCACTGCGGGATGCGCAGCGAGAGGGTCCAGGGTCGGTCCGCCGGGGCATCCTCCACCGTCAGTCCGATCACGCCCTGCCAGGGATAGTCGGTCTCGCAGCGGACGGTGATGCCGTCGGCGGTGTAGCGGCCCGTGACGTACTGGTGGATCTGCAGGCCGCCCGCGTCACCGCTGGCGAGGTAGTGCTCCAGGGAGGCCAGCAGGCGCATCACGTTGGGCGGGCAGCAGGCGCAGCGGAACCAGCGGGTGCGGCGGGCGGACTGGTCGCCTCCGGTATCGGTGTGCCCGTCGCGGACCTGGAGCGGGTTGACGTACAGCCAGCGCTCGCCGTCCAGCGAGACGCCCGCCAGGAAGCCGTTGTACAGGGTGCGCTCGATGAGGTCCGAGTAGCGGGCCTCGCCGGTCAGCAGGGCCATACGCCAACTCCACTGGACCGAAGCGATGGCGGCGCAGGTCTCGCAGTACGCCCGCTCGTTGGGCAGCTCGTACGGATCGCCGAAGTCCTCCTCGTCGTGATGGGCGCCGAGACCGCCGGTGAGGTGGGTCTTGGTCGCGGTCATCGCCGACCACAACCGTTCCGCGGCGGCACGCAGTTCCGTGTCCCCGGTCTCGGTCGCCAGGTCGGTCGCGGCGGCCAGCAGGTACAACTGGCGTACGGCGTGTCCTTCGACGTTGCTCGCGTCGCGCAGCGGGACGCGGTCCTGGCAGTAGGCCTCACCGCCGAGCAGTCCATGGCCGAAGCGGTCGACGAAGTAGCCGGCCAGGTCCAGGTAGCGGCGCTCCCCGGTCTCCCGGTACAGCTCCACCAGGGCGGTCTCCACCTCGGGGTGACCGTCGATGCCGTCGAGTGGCTTTCCGCTGTCCGCAGGGCCGAAGACGCTGCCGATATGGTCCGCGAACCTCACGGCCACGTCGAGGAGTTCAGGGCGTCCGGTGGCCCGGTGGTGGGCTACCGCGGCCTGGATCAGGTGCCCGGCGCAGTACAGCTCGTGGCCCCAGCGCAGGTCCTTGTACCGCTCGCCGCCTCTGAGCAACTGGAACCACGTGTTCAGGTAGCCGTCGGGCTGCTGCGCCTGCGCGACGAGGGAGACGATCCGCTCCACCTCGGCCGCGAGCGGGCCGTCGGCATCAGGAGTCCCCTGGGCGAGTTGCCAGGCCGCGGCCTCCAGCCACTTGTAGACGTCCGAGTCTACGAACGGGTACCCGCCCTGGAACTCGCCCTCGGCGGTGCCCGCCACCAGCCGCAGGTTGTGCAGGTTCCCCGCCGACTCCAGCAAGCCGGGGCCCTGCGGGATGGAGGTGCGCGCGTTCACTTCCCGCCTGGTGCCCCAGAAGCCGGCGCTCACCTCGACGACGGCGGGGGCCAGCACGGCCTTGGCACCCGGACCGAGGCGAACCGGGCCCATGGGGGCGCGCCCCGCTTCGGGCGAGGCCGAGGACGTGGAGGAAGGCACGGCGAAACGTGGGCGGGGCATGGCTCTCCGAAGAGGTAGATGGGGAAACGGGTAAGGTCCGGCGCACGTTGGATGTCATGCGTCCTGGAAGCGCACTGGCGGTGTTCCACCCCTGGAACCCGTTTGAGAAAACGTTTTTCTGCCGGGAAAAGTAGGTAGCGGGAGGGCGCGAGTCAAGGGGTTCGCGACAAGTTTTTGCCGAATTACTGTCAGACCTGGTCAGCTGCATCGAACGGTGCCAGGATGGGCATGCCGACCCCGTCTAGGAAAAGGATTGCGCGTGACCGGCGTACCAGGTTCTCCCCCAGCCGGGCGGGCGAAGCTCGCCGATGTTGCCAAGCTGGCCGGCGTCAGTGTGGGGACGGCCTCGAAAGCTCTGAACGGCAGCGGCAGGATGCGGCCCGAGACGCGCCAGCGTGTCCTGGCCGCCGTCGAGGCGCTCGACTTCCGACCCAACCAGCATGCGCAGAGCCTGCATACGGGCCGCAGCTGGACCGTCGGGCTGATGACGACCGATGGCATCGGCCGCTTCAGCACTCCTGTGTTGCTGGGCGCCGAGGACGCGCTCGGCGCCGGGAAGATCTCCGTGCTGCTGTGCGACACCCGTGGCGACGCCATCCGCGAGCAGCACCACCTGAGCAACCTGGTGGACCGGCGGGTGGACGGCATCATCGTCACCGGCCGCCGCACCGACCCACGTCCGCCCCTGAAAGGGATCGATCCGATACCGACGGTCTACGCGCTCTCTCCGTCCACCAACCCGGACGACATGTCCATCGTGTCCGACGACCGGAGCGGAGCGCAGCTGGCCATCGAGCATCTGCTCGCGACGGGCCGCACCCGCATCGCGCATGTGACCGGCCCGGCACACCACGCAGCCTCCCGGGACCGCGCCCGGCACACCGTCGACATGCTCGAACGCTCCTCGCTGGAGCTCGCGACCGGTCGGGTCCACTTCGGCGAGTGGAGCGAGGCCTGGGGTCGCCGCGCCGCCGAGGCGGTCCTGCGTACCGCGCCGGACACGGACGCCTTCTTCTGCGGCAACGATCAGATCGCCAGGGGCGTCGCCGACAGCCTGCGCGAGAACGGCATTAACGTCCCCGGCCAGGTGGCCATCGTCGGCTACGACAACTGGGACATCATGGCGCTGGCCTCCCGTCCGCCCCTCACCACGATTGACACGGACCTCGCCGAGATCGGTCGGCAGGCCGCGCTCCGACTCCTGGACGCCATCGGCTCCGCACCGGAACCGGGGCTGCACACGGTTCCCTGCCGCCTCGTCGTACGCGAATCGAGCTGAGCCGCGGCGAGGAGCCCGCGGGGCCGGGCAGGCACACCGGTTTGCGGGTCCGCACGCCGACGGCAGGAAGACGTGTCCGGCGTCCGTCGACCGATCCGTGAGTCCTTCCGAGAGACGCCACGCGGCTGCTTCCGTACGTACGCTGCCGGGAGCCGTTCCGGCGTGGTTTCCGCCGTGGCAAGGGCCAGAGCCCAGGGGTTCCGGAGCGCTGCCCGAACATGCCCCGGGAGCGTGAACGGGACACAGCCCGCGGTCCGGCGTCATGATCCCTCCGCCCGTCGCCACCACGGGTCCGACCTGCTGCCGGCAACGCGCGAGCACACGAAGGGCGGACTGTTTCAGGCCTCGACCAGTCGGATGAAGCCCACCCCCGGAGGGGCTGCGGGTACGACCGGTCATACCGAGGCGGTGAGCCCTGGGTCCGGGTTGCCGTAGTAGGCGTCTGGGCCGTGTTTGCGGTCGTAGTGCCGGGCCAGGAGGTGCGGAGGTGGCGGAGCCGTCGGGAAGAGGGACAGCGTGTGCAGGGCGATGTCGGCGACGGCCTCGCAGATGATCGCGTGTTCCAGGGACTTGCGGGCCGACGGACCCCAGGTGAAGGGGCCGTGGTTGGCGACCAGGGCACCAGGGACCTGGCTCGCCCTGCGATCGTCTCTCTCCAGCATCTCCACGATGACGTGGCCGGTGTTGTACTCGTAGTCCTTCGCGCACTGTTCGGCGGTCAGGTCAGGCGTGCAGGGCACAGGGCCGTTGAAGGTGTCGGCGTGTGTGGTGCCGAGGACGGGGAGGTCACGGCGGGCCTGGGCGAAGGCGACGGCGTGGGTGGAGTGGGTGTGGGTGATCCCGCCGATGGACGGGAATGCCAGGTAGAGGCAGCGGTGGGTCTCGGTGTCGGTGGAGGGGCGCAGATGGCCGTCGACGATCGCGCCGTCGGAGAGACGGACGGTCACCAGGTCGTCGAGGGTCAGATCCTCGTAGCGGACGCCAGAGGGCTTGATGACGAACACCCCGGCCTTCCGGTCGACCCCGCTGACGTTTCCCCAGGTCAGGGTCCCCAAGCCGGCCTGCGGGATGGCGAGGTTCGCCGCCAGGACCTCCTGCCGCAGCCCGTCGCGGACGCGCATGTTCATCGGTCGTCTCCTTCGGCGCGGGGGGTCACAGGGCCTGCGCAAGGCGGTGGTAGGCAGCGTTCCAGCGGACTTCCCTGGCGAAATGCTCGGTGCTGGTGTTCTCGTCGATGCTGAGGAGTTCGACGCGGGTCATGGCCGCGTAGTCGGTGAGTGTCTCGATGTCGACGGCCGAGCTGAGGACGGTGTGGTGCGGGGCGCCGGCGAGCAGCCAGCTCTCCGCGGACTCCGCCAGGGACGGGCGCGGCTTCCAGACGGCCCGGGCGACCGGCAGGCGGCGCAGCGGCTCGCTGAGGGCGATGACGTCGACGGCGTTGGCGGTGAGGCGGAAGCGGTCGCCGAGGTCGGAGAGGCCGACGACGACCGCGGGGCCGGGTGCGGCGTCGAAGACCAGGCGAACGGGGTCCTCGCGGCCGCCGATGGACAGCGGGTGGATCTGGCAGCTGGGGCGGTCGGCCGCGATGGAGGGGCAGACCTCCAGCATGTGGGCACCCAGGACGCGGGGGGTGCCGGGGCCGAGGTGGTAGGTGTAGTCCTCCATGAAGCTGGTGCCACCGGGACGGTCGGCGCCCATGACCTTCATCGTGCGCAGCAGTGCCGAGGTCTTCCAGTCGCCCTCGCCGCCGAAGCCGTACCCGTCGGCCATCAGGCGCTGCACCGCGATGCCGGGCAGTTGGCGCAGTCCGCCGAGATCCTCGAAGTTGGTGGTGAAGGCGGTGAAGCCGCCCTCGGTGAGGAAAGCGCGCAGGCCCAGTTCGAGGCGGGCGGCGTAGAGCAGCGAGTCGTGGCGGACGCCGCCGGGGCGCAGTGCCGGGACGACGTCGTACGACTCGACGTACTCTGCGGCGAGTGCGGTGGCGGCCTTGTCCTCGACTTGGTCCACGACGGCAACCAGGTCGTTGACGGCGTAAGTGTTGACGGAGAACCCGAACCGCAGTTGGGCTTCCACCTTGTCGCCCTCGGTAACGGCGACGTCGCGCATGTTGTCGCCGAAGCGTGCCAGGCGCAGGCTGCGCGAGGTGTGGCGGCCTGCGGCGGCCCTGGCCCAGGCCGCGACGCGTCGGATGACGCGCGGGTCGGTCGCGTGACCTGCGACAATTTTGCGGTCGATGCCGACGCGGGACTCGATGTGGCCGAACTCGCGGTCGCCGTGGGCGGCCTGGTTGAGGTTCATGAAGTCCATGTCGATGCTCGGCCAGGGCAGCGACAGGTTGTACTGCGTGTGCAGGTGCAGCAGGGGCCGGTCCAGGGCGCCGAGCCCGGCGATCCACATCTTCGCGGGCGAGAAGGTGTGCATCCAGGCGATCACGCCCACGCAGGCATCGGAGACACTCGCCTCCTGGCACATCCGGCGGATCGACTCGGCGTCGGTGAGGACCGGCTTCCACACGATCCGGACCGGGATCTTTCCGGGGTCGCCGAGAATCCTGGCGATGCTCCGCGACTGCTCGGCCACCTGACGCAGGACGTCGTCGCCGTACAGGCCCTGGCTGCCGGTGAGAAACCAGACCTCCTGGTCGGCGTACGGCTTGGCTGATGTGCTCATCATCATTCCTTTCGGACGTTCAAGTGTTCCGCGCCGGCAGGGCATTGCCGGGCGCGAAGGCTCAGGAGGAGGCCTCGGCTCGCATACGGCGCAGACGGTGCATGACCTCGTTGGTGCCGCGGCCGAAGTAGTCGTGCAGCACCCGGTACTCCGCGTACATACGCTCGTAGGACGCAGCACGCTCGGGGTCGGGCTGGTAGACCCCGCGCCGGACCTTGCCCATGGCGCGCGCGGCGGCGCGGATGTCGGGGTACGCCCCGGCGGCGACCGCCGCGTGCATGGCGGCCCCGAGCGCCGGTCCCTGTGCGGAGCCGATGACGCCCAGCGGGCGGCGCGTCACATCGGCATAGATCTGCATGAGCAGGGCGTTCTTCGTCAGGCCGCCCGCGATGATCAGTTCCCGTACCGGTACGGCAGCGGTTTCGAAGGCGTCGATGATGGTGCGGGTGCCGAAGGCGGTCGCCTCCAGCAGGGCGCGGTAGACGTCCTCGGGGCGAGTGGACAGGCTCTGGCCCAAGAGAACGCCGCTGAGGTCGTGGTCGACCAGGATCGACCGGTTGCCGCTGTGCCAGTCCAGGGCGATCAGGCCGTGCTCGCCGACGCGCTGCCCGGCCGCGAGTTCCGTCAGGTACTCGTGCGGGCTCTGGCCGGCGGCCGCAGCGCGCTCGGCGTACTCAGCGGGCAGGCTGGTGCGGATGAACCAGGCGAAGATGTCTCCGACTCCGCTCTGTCCGGCCTCGTAGCCCCACAGTCCGGGCAGGATGCCGCCATCGACGACACCGCACATCCCGGGGACCGTACCGCGCTGGTCGGAGCTCATCACATGGCAGGTGGAGGTGCCCATGATGGCGACCATCTGGCCGGGCTCCACGGCGACCGCCGCAGGGGCCGTCACATGCGCGTCGACGTTGCCCACGCAGACTGCGATGCCCTCCGGCAGACCCGTCCAGGCGGCGGCCTCGGCCGTCAACCGTCCGGCCTTCTCACCGAGTTGACCGATAGCCTGGTCCAGCTTGTCGGTGACGAAGGCGGCGAAGTCCGGGTGGAGGGCGGCCAGGTAGTCGGATGACGGGTAACTCCCCTCCTGGTACAGGCCCTTGTAGCCGGCCGTGCAGGCGTTGCGGACATACGCACCGCACAGCCGCCACACGATCCAGTCCGCCGCCTCCACCCAGCGCTCGGTGCGCCGGTAGATCTCCGGATCCTCCTCCAGGACCTGCAGCGCCTTGGCGAACTCCCATTCCGAGGAGACCTTTCCGCCGTACCGCCCCAGCCACGGTTCCTTCCGCTCGGCGGCCAGCGCGTTGATCCGGTCGGCCTGGCCCTGCGCGGCGTGGTGGCGCCACAGCTTGACGTAGGCGTGCGGGCGGGTGGTGTACTCGGGGAGTTCGCACAGGGGGGTGCCGTCGGCGAGTGCCGGCAGGACGGTGCAGGCGGTGAAGTCGGTGCCGATGCCGATCACCTGTTCCGGCCGCACTCCGGCACGGGCGACAGCCTCGGGTACGGCGGTGCGCAGGACGTCGGTGTAATCCGAGGGCACCTGCAGGGCCCAGTCGGGGGGCAGCGGCGTACCGTCGGGCAGTTCCCGGTCGAGAACAGCGTGCTGGTACGGGTGCTCCGCCACGCCCAGCTCGGCGCCGTCCCGGACGCGGACCACCACAGCCCGCCCTGACAGCGTGCCGAAGTCCACCCCGACGACACAGAGGTCGCGGCTCGTCGATTCATCATGCTCTGCGTGCACCGGCCGTCCTTAGCGTGTTCGGATGATTGTGAGGCGACGGGCAACCCATTTGTTCGATCTATCGACCATCGTTCGGAACGCTCCGCGGTGCGGCTCATCCCTCCTCGAACATCCCCATCAGGGCCGCGCGGACCCTCGCCGCGCGACATCGTTGAGAAAATGATTGCTCAGGTCGTTGCGCCATCTTGACCCGCCAAACCCTGCACGTAAACCCCCAACGCTCCACCTCTGCGAACAAGCCCCCCAACGGGACCCCTCCGGAAGAATAAGATGCTTGCAAGCTGGACAAACAGTAGATATGTGACACCCGTCACACTGTCCTTTCCGGGCAGTTGATCCAGCCGCACGGATCCCGCGTCGGCCACGTCAACACGCAGCTTTGACAGCTCAATGAGAAAGCCTTTTCTCATGAGCGGGTGAGAGCCCTGCGGGTCATACCCAATCGAGCGACGACACGCGCGATCGCGGCCATCCACCGAGCTGGGCCGGCCTGGAGATCTCCTCCTCAGGCCGCTCGATGGCACGTGCGAGAGCGGCGCCCTCCTCGAGAAGGCGCTCGCTGTCGGACAACCGCAGCGGCCACGCTTCGGCGACCCGAGTTGATCAGCGCGAGGGCACGCAGATCACTCCGAAGGACGATGTCGGACGCCGGTCCTGCCTGTCCCGGGCGTCGGCAGCATCTCCAACGGCTCGAGCACACCTTCCAGATGACCGCGCAGCCCGGCCGGCAGGTACCCAGGGGAGGCGATCGCAACAGGCAGACGACCTCGGGCATCCGGCGGCCTGGCATTGGCACACTTCCGTGCGGTCTTCACAAGGGCGGACGCCTCCTCCACGCGGAGCCGGCAAAGACCAGCGATCGCACATACATGCCGGCGCGAGCTCACTCTCGTCCGCCCTGGCGGGGAAGGTAGACAGCAGCTCCTCGATGATGGCCGCCCGGCCGTCGAGTGTCAGGCTCAGCGAGCGGCTGGGTGCCCTCGGACCAGTCGCCCGCGGCCTGCAGATGGCGGGCGGAGTCGCCGGCAACGGGGCCCGTCCCGACAACCGGCCTGCAACAAGTCCGTCCAGATCAGGCAATTCCTCGGGTCGCGCTCAGCCAGTCGGTCAGTGCGCTGTGAGAGCTCACGGGGCTGCTCGACCTGAACTCCTCGGAGCTGATCAAGCTCGTCCGGGGACACCAGCGCCACGGCCGGCAACGCATCGCCGCGACGGTCCTGCGGCAGGAGGCCCCGCTGGTTCTGGTGGTCATGGACGATCGGGACCTGCGCGCCGAGCAACTGCTGGTCGTCCTCAAGCTCATCCGCCTGGCCGGCCATCTGCCGCACGTGTACCAGCTGACCAGCTTCGACGAGCAGGCCCGGGTGGACGCCCCTCAGCAGGCCCACCTCGTCGGCTCGGAGGCCTGGCGCGCCCAGAAAATCCTCGTAACCGGAGGGAGGGCGCGGGCGAGCGGGGAGGTACCCACCCGCGCCCCTCGTCAGCCGGCCGAGGCCATGGACCACTTCTGGTTGGGGTTGCCGGTGCAGCTCCACAGCTGCGCGGGGGACCCGTTCGCCGTACCGTTGTTGGTCACATCAAGGCAGAGACCGGACAGGTCGTTGGCGACGCTGCCGTCCGCGCGGAACGTCCACTTCTGGCTGCTGCCGCCGTTGCAGTCCCAGGTGACGACCTTCGTGCCGTTCGTGGTGCCGTTGCCGTACGCGCCCAGGCACTTGCCCGCGATCTGCAACTCCCGGCTTCCGGAGTACAGGTACTGCTGGCCGGCGTTGCCGGAGACGCAGTCCCAGATGTACTGCTGCACTCCGTTGGCCGGGGTGCCGCGGTCGTCGAGGCAGCGGTTCGAGCCCTGGCCGACGATCTGCGCGGCGGCCGTCTGTGCGCCCTGGGTAAAGGTGACCGTGGCGTGCGAGGGGAGGGTGTAGGAGAAGGATCCGGCGTTGTTCCAGGTCGTGGTGAAGGTGGTGGCGGACGAGTTGTTGTTGTAGGCGGCCAGCACCTCGCCGCCGTCGGGGTTCTTGTAGGCCTGGGCCCAGATGCCACCGCCGTCGCTGTAGCCGATCCGAGTCGCGCCGGGGACGACGAACTTCGAGAACTGGCCCAGCTGGTAGTAGTTGTTGGTGTACGTGGCCTTGCCGGTGGCCTGGTCGACGGTCACCAGGCCGGTGCAGTTGTCACAACCGACGCCCATCTTCGGACCGCCGTTTGTGTCGAGCGCCAGGTTCCACAGCAGGGCGCCGTTGGCCCAGTTGAAGGTGGACTCCAGGGCGAGCTGAGCTGCGTTCATCGGGGCGATGCCCGGCCCGGTGGAGCACTCGCTCTCGTAGATCCGCTTGTCCGGGGCTGCGTTGTGGATGGTGGTCATGCCGCCCAGGTCGTTGCGGTAACAGTGCCACGCCGTGCCGTACATCGCGTCGCGGGTCGGTTGGTTGTTCAGCAACGTGTTGGCGTAGTTGACGTCCACGTGGTCGGCGTCCCCACCGAGGATCTTCGTGTCACCGAGCCCGGCCTGCTGCAGTGCGGGAGCGAGGTTGTTGGCGATGAACGTCGCCTCGTTCCCCGCGGGCCACAGCATGGCGGAGTAGGTCGAGGGGGAGATCGTCGGCTCGTTCTGCGGGGTGATGCCCCAGACGTTGACGCCCTTCGCCTTGTACTCCTGGAGGTACTTCACGTAGTACTGCGCCAGCGGGTCGTACATGTCGGAGCGCAGGGTGCCGTTGCCCGTACCCAACATGGTGTTGGTCGTCTTCATCCAGGCCGGCGGGCTCCAGTCGTTGGCGAAGAGCTTCATCGACGGGTTGAGCGCCTGGGCCTGCTTGATGATCGGGATGATGTACGCGTCGTCGTGAGCCGTGGAGAAGTTCGCCAGGGTGGGGTCGGCGACGCCGCCGTTGTCGTCGTAGGAGTACGTGCCGGGACTGCTCACGGGCGTGGCGGTGTAGTCGGACGAGCCCATCGGCGTCCGCATCAGCGACAGTCCGATGCCCGGGCCGCGGGTGAACAGGTCGCGCATCACCTGGTCCCGGGTGGCCGCGCTGAGCTTGCTCTGCAGCAGGTACGCCGAGGTGTCGGTGAAGGCGGCGCCGAAGCCGTCGATGGTCTGGAAGCTCTTGGTGTCGTCCACCGTCAGGTTCACGGTTCCCGAGGACACCGGTCCGAGCGTGATGCCCGGCTGCGGGGTGAGCGCCTGGCTCAGGTCGGACGTCGTCAGGGTCACGCCGATCACCGTGCTCGCGGCATGGGCCTGAGTCGGCCCGAGAACCGCCATCCCGCCTACGGCGGCCACCGTCAGCGCCGTGACCTGCGCACCTGCGCTGCGGAGTCTGTGTCTGAGAAGCATGGAAGCAGTCCCTCTTCCCGCCTTGGCCCCATCGGCCTCCGTCCAGAAGCCGGACATTTGTCAGGGCCGTTGATTAATTGGCCCACACTATTGAGACCCGAAGTGGCCGAAGTCAAGACCTGCGATGCAGATGATGACCTTCGAGGCAAAGCCGCTCACATACCCGGCGCGACGGCCTCCAGCATCGAACTGCACCGGTCACGGCGCTCCCTCACCTTGCGCCACCTGCACCGATCCGGCGCGCCTGACATCACTTCACTTTCGTCGCCGGAGCGGATACGGACCGCGGAAGTTCGGCGGCGAGCGCGCCCTGCTCGAGGCCGCGCAGCGCGACCCGTCGACAACCGGCCGCGAAGCCGTACGCGCAGTCGTCGAAGCGGCCTGCCGGGGCGACGTCACGGCCCGTGCCGCCCTGCAGTGCATAGGCGACTGGCACGGCATCGGCGTCGCCACCCTGGTCAACATCCTCAACCCACGCACCGTGGTCTTCGGCGGGAGGCTCCGCGAGGTCTTCCTCGCCTCGGCCGCGCACATCCGCAGCCGCGTCAACAGTCATGCTCTCGCAGCCTGCCGCCAGAACCTGCGGCTCCGCGTCGGCGTACTCGGCGACAACGCGGTTCTCATCGGTGCCGCAGAACTCGCCTTCTCCGCCATCCTCGCGAACCCGATGGAGACACTGGCCCAGGCCAACACGTAGTCGGTGGCTCCCCGGCGCCGCGGGGAACGTCGTGAACGCCGCCAGCACCCGGCCCCGAACGTCCTCCCAGGCGGAGCAGCGGGGGCGCGCGGGGACCTGGCAGCGGTGGCAGGCGCTGAAGGCAGTGCACCACTTGTGTGGTGATGTGGTGCCTCGCCAAGGGGCCGCGCTCTCCCCGAGGGCATCACAGAACTGTTCGACGTCGTCTACCTCAACCGCCACTACAGCTGGTACGTCGCCGGCTGCGAGCTCATCACCGCCGCGGCGTTCCTGGAAGGCGAACCAGGCCGCTGGGCGGAGACGTTCGGCAAGCCCTTCCTCAGGAGCGAGTACGGCGGCGGACGCCCTGCCCGGTCTGCACTCGGTGTGGGAGACGCCGAGGACGTAGAAGTACCAGGTCGCCCATCTCGCGGCGGCCGACCGCGCGTTCGACCAGGCCGCCCCGGGCCGTTGTCGGCAAGCATGGCCTTGGGTCTTCCGGACGAGGGGCTGTAGTACTCCAGTAGCAATCGCCGCTCCCCGATTCACTTCCTGAGTACCGGGTGCACAGTGAAACCCACCCCTACATTGAGGTCGGGTCCCCGAGCACGCTCACGCATTCTGGGCTCGATGCACACCGTTGCCGGCCAAGGACGTTCACATGAACTCTCCTCGAAACGATGAATCGCACTTCTTCAAGCGGCTCATCGCAGGCCTGGCTGCGGTTACTGCAGCCAGCGGCATCATCGTCGGCGCCCTCACTCGGTCACGCCGGAAAGGTGTTCCCTGCCGAGAGGCCCTGCTTTCATCGCCACTCATACGTCACAGAGGAACTCCATGGCCCGTACGAACCGCATTCTCGTCATCGTCACCAGCGTCGGCGAGTACGAGAAGGTCGGGTACCGCACCGGTCTCTGGCTCGGTGAACTGACCCACTTCTACGACGTCGCAGAGCAGGCCGGTTTCGAACTCACCATCGCCAGCATCGAGGGCGGACCGGTGCCACTCGACCCGGAGAGCCTCGCCCACAACGTGCTCGCCGAGCTGGGCGCCGACAAGCGGTACACCGACCGACGGTTCATGGACAAGCTCAAGGACACCCTCGCCGTAACGCAGGTCCGCGTCGACGACTACGACGCCATCTACCTCACCGGCGGTCACGGCGTGATGTTCGACTTCCACCAAAGCCGGACGCTGGAAACACTGATCGCGCAGTTCCACGAGACCGGCCGGATCGTCTCGAGCGTCTGCCACGGAGCATGCGGCCTGCTCGACGTCACACTGAGCAACGGTGAATCCCTGGTAAAGGGCAAGGATGTCACCGGCTTCTCTTGGCGCGAGGAAGAACTGGCGCAACGGGCGCACGCCGTCCCGTACAGCCTGGAGGACCGGCTCAAGGAGCTCGGAGCCCACTACAGCACGGCGGAGACATCGTTCGCCCCCCACGTCGTCGAGGACGGCCGCCTCATCACCGGACAGAACCCAAGCAGTGCGAAGGCGGTCGCTGAGGCGGTGGTCCAGCACCTTGTCCGACACCCCACCGCTACGTGACGCTTCCTGCAGGGATATGGGACGGCGAGAAGGGCGGCGTGACCGGCGACAGCCCGGTCGGCATCCGCGTGGCGCCGGTCGCGCGCGACGAGGTCCGGGAAGCTGAGCATCCACAGGCTCAGCCCACGTCCGACCGCAAGATGTCGAGGGCGAGGGCTGTGCCGTACGGGCCGCTGCGCCGACGGTGGGACTTCAGCCCCGACGGGTTCTTCCGCTATGGCGCGGACATGCTCGAGGGCACCGGCCTTGGCCGACCGGACGTCGTGACTCCGCTCTGGCCACCCGCCCAGGACGGTCCCTGATCGACCACCGCCTCTACCTGCCCGAGCACTCTTGGTGCACCGATACCGAGCATTGCCATGCGGCGGGGGTAGCCGAGTTGAGTGGAGTTCGCGACCAAGCCCTGCCTGGCCTGGGAGATGATCGCCGCCGCGCTGGACGCCGACATCACCGCCTCCTGGGTGACCGGCGACGAAGCACACGGCCAGGATCCGCAGTTGCGGACTGCCCTGGAAGCGCGCGGCATCGGCTACGCGCCGGCCGTCGCCTGCTCCACCCGGGTCCGCAACAACCACGGCCGCATTCCCCTCTGCGCCGATGTCCTCGCCCGCCGCCTGCCCGCCACGGTCCGGCAGCGGCAGTCGTCGAAGCCCTCGGCGCCGGCATGAACCAGTCGGCCATGCTCGCACGGTTCCTGCGCGAGACCGCCGCCGATGTGATGGCGCTGCCTAGTACCCCAGCCCTGCTGCACGAGTCGGCGCTGAACAACGTCTTCCCCGCAGTGCTGGAACACAATGGCATGCAGTACAGCTACCAACAGCGCGGCACCAGCCCGCCCACCCTCCGCGGGGATGGCGTTTCCCTTCACCCACCCCCGTATCGTTGACGTCACTCTCCGCCCCGACCACGTGACCAGCAAGATCCGCCGGACAGGCTCCAGTCGTGTCCCTGGCGGAGGCCTGGATCGGTTCCGTGAGCTGATCCGGACCGGCGCGGCTTCCGCCGGAACCCGTGCGGTCTCACTCTTCGCGAACAGCCGGCCCGAGTGAAAGGCGCCTCGATGGCATGCACGACGCCAGCGAAAACGTCGAGGCGCTGAATGCCCATGACGCGGCCTTCCACCTCTTCGCCCCTCTCCACCCGCGACGCCGCCCTGAGCCAGGCGGCCGCGCTGCCGCAGGTCAGCAACGCGAAGCGGGAGCTGCGCGAGCCCTGGTGTGCAAGGCACGACGCACTGGGTCCTTCACCGCGTGGAGGCGCTCGTGTCCCGTGTGTCAGGATCGGCTGACCGGTCCCGGCCAGCGCGGCGTTCCCTCAGGCGTTACGGTGAAGGCCAGCGGCACATGCGGACGGGTTCCCCGCAGCTTTCGGATCGGTACCGCTCCGCGGTCGCAACCGACACAGCAGGAGGCAAGGTGTCGGGTACAGCTACCGGGCCCGGGAACCACACCGAAGGCACCAAACCGGTGCGGCTGGGTCTGCCCGTGGCCCAGGACGAGGAACTTGACGGAGCCCAGGTGCTGCGTCTCGCCATGCGCCGAGCCGCCACCTTCCTCGATGGCGCCGGAGGTCTCGTCCACTGGCGCGGCCCTGAAGCCGACCGACCGCGCGTGGTGGCCGCTTGCGGGCAGGGCGTCGGATCACGGACAACTCTGTCCAAGGACGGGGCGTTCACCCGGGCGATGCGGACAGGGTCCTTCGCCTGGGCAGCCGACAGCGGGCTGGGGAGCACGGTCTCCGGGCTGGCTTCCGTGCCGTTGCTCAGTTCCGACGGCCCCATCGGGGCACTCTCCGTCCTCACTACGACGCCAGGTGAACCGGACCCGCCGCACCGCGCCAGTCTTCAGGAGGTGGCGGACTGGGCCGCTCTGCAACTGGAGAACGGACACGGCCCAGCGCCCGAGGGACAGCTGGCCGATGCGCCGCCCTTATTCGCCTCTTCCCTCGACCGCCTGCTGCGGACGGTTCCCTTCCGCGCCTGGGAATTCGACGTCGGCAGCGGCTCCATCACCTTCGGCGAACTGATCGCGGACCCGGCAGACCACGGTCCGCGCGCACGGGGTCACCCCGCCGACTGGCTGAGGGTCATCACCGACATCCGTAAGGCGATCGCTCTCGGGGCCCGCTACGACACCGAGTACCTTCTGCGGCAGGACGACGGCACGCTCTTCCGGGCACGGGCACGCGGACGCCTTGTGCCAGGCAAGCAGGGTTCGTCTGACCTGGTGGTGGGCGCGTTGTGGTGGGCCGGCCGGATCCCGGACCCGCGCAGCCACGGAATGCAGACCCTGCAAAGCATGCGCGAGGGGCTCCTGACCGTCTCCGAGGACTGGCGCACCACCTTCGTCAACGAGGAGGCGGAACGGGTCCTCGGCATGGACCACCGACTGATCGGCGGCGTTCTGTGGGACGGTCCCGTCGGGGCCGTACCCGGCCTGGAAAGCGTATGCCGACGCGCGGCCCAAGAGGGCAGGCCCCTCAGCATCGCGCTGCCTTGGCCGAGCGGACGCCGGCGTTTCCGCCTGCGCTGCGTCCCCGCACGGGCCAGCCGGGGCATGGCCATCCACCTCGTCGACGTGACGAACGAGGACCTTCAGGACACGGGTGGAGCGGCGGGCGAGGCGCCGCGCGAGGGTGGCGATGTCTCCGGTGCCGCGCGGGCCGCCGAACGGTCCGTCCGGATGGAAGAACTGACCGCGGCCTTGTCCGAAGCCGTCACCTCCGAGGACGTGGTGCGGGTCGTCGCCGAGCGGGTTCTGCCACCACTCGGGGCCGACAGGCTGTTGGTGGAGGTCCTCGGCGGCGACCATCTGCACATCGCGGGCGCGGCGGGATATCCGGAAGCCTTGCGGCTGGCAGCCACCGAGAAGAGGGCGATCGACCTTGTCGCCGCCGAGACGCTCAGCACGCGCATGCCTCGGTTCCTTGAGTCGACCGCGGAATTCATCGATTCCTTTCCCCAGCTGAGCAGCCTGGCTGCCGCCTCGATGAACAACGCCTGGGCTCTTCTCCCGCTCATCGCAACAGGTCGGGACATAGGCTGCTGCTTTGTCGCCTTCTCCCGGTCACGCTCCTTCTCTGATGACGAACGCACCCTGCTGACGGCGCTGAGCGGTCTGGTCGCCCAGGCTCTCGAGCGGGCCCGGCTGTATGACGTGGAGCACACCCGCGCACAGGAACTCCAGCGCGGTCTGCTGCCCCGTGAGCTGCCCCGACTCGCGTCCGTCCAGGCAGCTGCCCGCTACCTGCCGGCCGGCCACGGTGCGGAAGTGGGCGGGGACTGGTACGACGTGATCCCGCTGTCCGCCGACCGTGTCGCCATGGTGATCGGCGACGTCATGGGCCACGGGATCACCGAAGCCGCCACCATGGGCCGACTCCGCACGGCGGTTCGCACCCTCGCCGACCTCGAAATCGCCCCGGACGAACTTCTCCACCACCTCAACGACATCGTCAGCGACCTCGGCGAGGACTCCTATGCGACCTGTCTGTACTCCGTGTTCGACCCCGTCGCCCGAACCCTGACGTACTCACTGGCTGGCCATCCCCCGCCACTCATCGCCCATCCCGACGGTACGCTGCACTCCCCCGATGTGGACGGCGATCCGCCTCTGGGCGCCGCGAATCCGCCTTTCGGCACTCACCTGTTGAGTCTGCCCGCGGAGAGCCTGGTGGTGCTCTGGACCGATGGTCTGGTGGAGTCCGCCGCCCGGGACATCGATCAAGGGCTTGCCGAACTCAGGCGGACTCTGAGCAGGGCGACGACAGGGATGAGGTACTTCGACTCGAGCCGCGAGGACGGCGGCCACGAGCGCCTGGAAGATCTTTGCGACAGAATCGTCTCCGCCCTTCTCCCCCTCCAGGAACACACGAAGGACGACGCCGCCCTGCTCATCGTCCACGCCCGGTGCACCGCCGCCCACGACATCGCCGCCCACGGCCTTCCCAACGATCCACGGGCAGCCGGCCAAGCTCGGGAGTACGTCCGCCAGCAACTGGCCGCATGGGAACTGGATGATCTGGTAATGACCACGGAACTGATCGTCAGCGAAATGGTCGGCAACGTCATCAGGCATGCCAAAGGTCCCATCGCCCTGCGCCTGTTGCGCAGCCGATCACTGATCTGCGAGGTGTACGACGGCAGTCTGACCACCCCACGCATCCGCCGGGCCGCATCGACCGACGAAGGCGGCCGCGGCCTCCACCTGATAGCCACCCTCTCCCGGCGCTGGGGCGCGCGTTACCTTGAGGATGGCAAGTGCATCTGGGCCGAACAGGACCTTCCGATACCCGGCGAGTGAGCAAGAGCACCGGGGCCATGGCTGTCGTGCCGCAAGGAAGGGGGCTGCCCCACGCCCCGAGACACCTCGTGCCCGCCCTCGCGCCTGCCGGCCGGTAGGCTTGCCGGGACCTGGAAGAGCAGCTCCCCAAAGGAGCCGCTGCCGGGCGTGACCGGGGGTGATTGCACCTGGATGCGGGCCCGACGATCAGATTACGGAAATCGCGCCGGCCGAAACCCTTCGGCTGGTCCTTGCGCCCGGCGTACTCCCGGACCGCATAGACCCCACTGGGGCCGCTCACCAGGCTTGTAGCAGGTCATGCCCACCATCGACACTCGCCCGAAACGGTGGCCGCGCGCTGCTCAAGCGGCCCGGCTGGTCGTGCCAGCAGCCTGCCCGGACGGCAATCGACTCGGCGCTCCTTTCGACTGAACCCTACCTACGAGTAGGAATCGGAGCCTCCAGGCATCCCAGCCAGCACAGAATCGCCTCGGACTGACCGCGTACATGCAGCTTGCGGTAGATGCGGCTCAGATAGTTTCGGACCGACTTCTCTGTGAGGAACATCCGCTGCGCGACCTCGCGAACTTTCATGCCGGAGGCAAGCAGATCCATGGCCTGGCGTTCCCGCGGCGAAAGTATCGAGCGGTGATCCAGGCCGATCGCGGGCACGATCCGTGACCTTGCCATACCCAGTGTCACGCTTGATGAACGGCAAAATGCCCTCACTAATGAGGCTGCGATCACAGGGTCCAGAAACCCAGCGCCACGGGAGGTGCACAGGAGCGCTTCCACGAGGAGGAAATCATATCGATTCTCCAGCAGATAGGTGGTGGCCCCTTGCTCGAGAGCCAAGGACACATCGCCCCAGTCCAACGAGTGCGCCAGTACAGCGAGCGGCGGCAGCATGCCTTCCAGTTCGACGGAGAAGCGCATCAACTCCCGCGCCATTCCCTTTCCATAAAAAAGAATGACATCGTCGTTCGTGCGAATCGCGGACGAATTGGTGACCAGTCGGGCACGAGCCCCCGAAAGGTGATGCGGAATAAGACCACTAGAACTGACCACCGCGATTGACAAGGTGATTGGAGAAGCACTCGATCCAGTGACGATGCGAGGGGGCACTGCAGCTCCACGTGCGTGAAGGGGGGACAGGCGGGGCCTTACAGGATGACTCACTCCGCCGTAGCCAAGAAGTTATGGCATTCCCGCCTTGCGGCCATGCGACCAAAGAACTAAAAACCACCGCACCGTTTGCTACGAAAGTAGTAGTCCGTCTTCACCTGACCTGCAGCGGCCCTCGGCTGTGCGCTTCACGGTGGAACCCCCTGCCTCCGGACAGTTCGGCAGGTCACTGCGCAACGCCGACAGGACCGACAGCTTGGATGTGGCGCCGCTGGCCCTGAGGCCGGGCCGCCGGTCGGCTGCCCATCGGCGATCTAGCCAGGAGCATCGCAGCGACGCTGGGCGTCGAGCCGCTCGGCTCCGGCGATTTCGCCCGGCAGATGATCGAGACTGCCGAGCGGGTGAGGTTCTGAGCTCCCGACCGATTCCGTCCCTCCCGTGGCCTCGCGGCCCGAACCGTCCTACCTCTACCTCTGCCTGGAGCGGGCACGTCGTGTGTCTCTCTTTCCCCCCCGCCCGAACATCCCCTCGCCCCACCCCGCACGAGCGGCAAAACCCTTGCAAGCTCCGCGGCCCCGAGAACGGAGCTCCGGCTGCAGGATCCACCACTTCCCCAGCCGCAACTCGTGTCCGGTGACGACTGGGGGATCTGTCAACCGTTCGGTCCTGTGTCACTTTCGGTGGTGCCGGAGTGTCGTGGCGCGTCGTTGGCATTCGTGGAAAGGATGTCAACGAGCTTGTCCAGATGGTGTTTTCGGGCCTGCTCCCGCTGGTCATGGACGACGTGGTCGACGAGGGTGAGCGGATCGCGGTGCGGGCGAGGGCGCCGCAGGACATGGCGCCGTGTCCGGTGTGCGAGGTGCCGTCGGGACGGGTGCATGGCTATCACTGACGGACCGTGGCCGACGTACCGATGGACGGGCGGCGGGTGGTGGCCCGTGTGCCGGGTGCGGCGTCAAGTCAAGGCCCTACTGGAGGAGTTAGCTGCCCGGGCCGGGGCACGCTTGCCGGCGATACTCGCGGCGGCATCTCGCGTCACACGGCTCCGCGTACCCTGTTGCGCATCCCGCTTACGCTGAGGTGTCGGCGAACACGTCACCTGCGGCAGCGGCAGCGAGGCCGACGGCGGAGGCCAGTTCCCTGAGCCGTTCGGCGTCGTTGAAGACGGAACGCTTCTTGGCGTAGTTCGCGTGATAGAGGCGATCGTTCAGAGCTGCCTGCTTGCCGTGCTCCTTGGCGAAGTGGAGCAGGCGGTGCATGTTGAAGGTGCTGCCGTGGTCGCGGCCCTGAGCGCGGTACTCGAGACCTTCGGCAGCGGCCTGTGCGTGGATGTTGTCCTCGACGGTCTGGGCCCGCACCTTGCCACCCCGTACTTCTTGCTGAGCATGGTCAGGAAGGCTCCCACGTTGTCTTCGGCTTGCTCCGGCTCCGGTTCGCAGAACCGGTAGACGACCGTGACGGCAGCGCGGTGCCGGAAGGCCGCGAGAGCCGGCTCGAAGCGGGCCTGTTCGCGCGGACACTCACAGATAATGGGATGGGCGACACTTCCGAACCCGGGGCTGCCGTCGTCAGTCGCCGGGGCCGAGGGGTTCGTCCGTGTACGGCCACGGATCGTTCCGTCTGTCCGCAGACATACCGTCAGATTCGGTGCAGACCACAGCGCCGTCCGAGGTGTGGTAGTGAAAGTCGGGCATTCGCCAGGTGTACGAGCCGGTGCATCCGCCCTCGTCCGGCCGGTCTTGCCGGTGCAACTCCAACAGGTCGTCGAGACCGCCGGAGTAGTACGAGTGACTGTTCAACCCAAGCGGCACCGGCACCATCCCGCCCTTCTCGTACACGAGCTCCCTCGTCTTTGTATCCCACACCACCAGTTTCCACCCCCCTCTCGGCAGCCAGGCAGTCCCGTCCTCCACGAGGTGAAGGACGACAGGCAGCCCGTCACCCTCGTAGATCTCCGCCCAGCCATCGGGTGTACGAGCAGCCATCGTCCATCCACAGGCCGACAGTTGCTCCGGCATCGGGCGGGCCTCGGCTTCGTCGAGTTCTTGCGAGAGAGTGGAATGCGGTCGCAAGAACAGGTACTCCGTGGCTGCGCCGAGCTTCGTCGCTTCGTGGCGATACCGTGAATTGGCCAGACGCCCGTCTCTGTCGACCTGACGCGTCACCAGCCAGGAGCCCGGGACGGCACGCCGCCACCGGCGCCGGAGAGCGCTTTGGGCCAGCACCGCGCAGAAGTGTTCGCCGTCGTGGGTTTCATGCACCTCGATGGGCTGGTTCGACCGCACGCGGTGCAGCAGCCGGAACGTTCGGCCGCTGTGGGAGCCCTGGTACTCGATGGTGTAGTCCGCGGTGAGCCGTCGTACCGTCCACTCGCTGTCACGGGCCGCCATCGACTGTCCCCCATCCGTAGCCGTGGAACTCAGTATGTCCATGACTGCGGTCATGCCCAGAGCAGCAACTGCATTGCCCTGCTGCCACTTCCGGCAACCTGGAAACCATTGCAGACCGGGGCCGGTACGGGCGTGTGTGCGGTCACTGTCGATCATCGTGAGCTGTGTGGACCAACGTAGAGACGGTTGCCGCGGGCCACGACATGGATCCTGCCCGTTGGCGGGTTGCGTTCGCGGGTCTGATGGGCCGCATCGCGGGCCGCTTCAGCCGGGTCGAGCCCCGTCGGCGGGCGGGGCGGCTGGTGCTCGGTCTGCTGGCGGATCTGCCGTGCAAGAACTGCTGGACCATCGCCGAGTGGGCCGGGGATGCCACCCCGGACGGTATGCAGCACCTGCTCGGCCGGGCCAAATGGGAGGCCGACCAGGTACGCGATGACGTGCGCAAGTACGTGGTGGAACACCTCCACGACGACCATGCGGTGCTGGTCGTCGACGAGACCGGGGACGTGAAGAAGGGCATGAGAACGGTCGGAGTCCAGCGTCAGTACACCGGCACCGCCGGCCGGATCGAGAACGCCCAGGTCGCCGTTTACCTACGGAGGCACGGTCGAGGTGGACACCTTCAACCCGCAGGTCTGACCCGTCAGGACCACGACAACGCCCGTCCCTCTAGGGGTGAGGTGCGGGCGTTGTGTCCGGTGCCGGGGCGGACGGATCAGAAAGGATAGTGGGCCTGCTGGGTCGCGATGGTCACCCAGCGGGTGTCGGAGAACGCCTCGATGCCCCACCGTCCGCCGAACCGACCGTATCCGGAGGCCTTCACGCCGCCGAAGGGCGCCTGGGGCTCGTCGGCCACGGACTGGTCGTTGATGTGGACGATACCCGTCCGGACGCGACGGGCGACGCTCAGCCCGTGGGTGGCGTTCTCGGTGATGATGCCGCAGGTCAGACCATGGTCGGTGTCGTTGGCGAGGGCCACGGCCATGTCGTCGTCGCCGAACGTCTCGATGACGCAGACCGGTCCGAAGGCCTCCGCGTAGTACAGGTCCGCTTCCTTGGGGACGCCGGTGAGCACGGTCGCCGCGTGCACCGCGCCTTCCGGCCGCCCGCCGCCCGTCAGCACTGTGGCGCCCTTGGTAACCGCGTCCTGCACCAAGGCAGCGACGCGCTGTGCGGCGGAGGCCGTGACCAGCGGGCCCACCACGGTGTGCGGATGGGTGGGGTCCCCGGCCTGGAGGGAGGCGACCTTGGCGGTGAACTTCCGGGTGAACTCCTCGGCCAGCGATTCGTGTACGAGGATGCGGTCGCCGGACATACAGATCTGCCCGGAGTTCATGAACACGCTGAAGGTGACGGCGCCGACGGCGTAGTCGACGTCCGCGTCATCCAGGACGATCACCGCGTTCTTGCCGCCCAGTTCGAGCACGGCCGGCTTGAGGTGGTTCGCGGCATGGGTGCCGATGATCCGGCCCACCCCGGTGGAACCGGTGAAGTTCACGGCGCGCACCCGGGGGTCGGCGATCAGCGCTTCGGCGATCTCGGCCGCGTCCTCGCGGGCGTTGGTGACCACGTTGAGTACCCCGTCGGGCAGTCCCGCCTTACGCAGCACGTCCGCGACGAGCAGTCCGCAGGCGATCGGCGCGTCCTCGCTGGCCTTGACGACGAGCGTGTTGCCGGCGGCGAGCGGCGCGGCCACGGCCCGGACACCGAGGATGACCGGAGCGTTCCACGGCGCGAACGCCGCGACCACGCCCAGCGGTTCCCGCACGGCCAGGCCCAGCGAGCCTTCCTCCTGCGCGCTGAGCACCTCACCGCGCGGAGCGGTGATCGCGGCGGCCGCCTCCCGCAGGATGTTGGCTGCCAGTGCCACGTTGAAGAATGCCCAGGGGCGGGTGCCACCGGCCTCGTGGGCCATGATCTCGGCCACCTGCTCGGCACGGGCGTCCAGCAGATCCGCCGCCTTGAGGAAGATCGCGCGACGGGCGAAGGGCGCGAGCGCGGCCCATGCGGGGAACGCCGCGTCGGCGGCGTCCACCGCCAGGGTCACGTCCTCCGGCCCGGCCGCGGCGACGGTCGCGTAGACCTCGCCGGTGTAGGGGTTGATGTCCTCGGCGGTGCGGCCGGAGAGGGCGGGTACGTCCTTGCCGCCGATGAAGAGTTCACGGGTGAGAGACATGAAAGGGCTACTTTCGGTACGGAGCAGTCAGGGCGGACCAGGAGACCTGCGGTCGCACGGCGGACCGGGGCGCTGCGGGTCTCAGGCGGGCATGCGGACGATCGGCTTGATGACGTCTCCGGCGTACGAGGCCACCAGCGCCTGCTCGATCTGGTCGAAGTCGAACCAGGTGACGAGGCGTTCCATGGGGAAGCGGCCCTGGCGGTACAACTCGATGAGGGCGCCGATGAGTGGGGTGCTGCGGCCACCACCGCCGAGGACTCCGACGATCCGCTTGCCCCACAGGGTGGTGAGGTGGTCGAGGGTGAATTCGGCTCCGGCCGGGGCGCCGCCGATGAGTGCGCAGGTGCCGAGCATGCCGACGGAGTCGGCGGCCTGGCGTACGACGGAGATGATGCCGGTGCACTCCAGGGCGTTGTCGGCGGGCCCGCCGCAGATGTCGTGCACGGCGGCGACGGGGTCGGTGTCGGTGGCGTTCACGGCGTGGGTGGCGCCGAGCCGGGCCGCCAGTTCCAGGCGGGAGGCGTGCCGGTCGACCGCGATGATCGTCGTGGCGCCGCTGTTGCGGGCGGCCATGACGGCGGCCAGTCCCACCGAGCCGGTGCCGTAGATCACGAGGCTGGAGCCGGTCTGCGGGCGCAGGGTGTTCAGTACGGCACCCGCCCCGGTGGACAACCCGCAGGCGAGGGGGCCGAGCAGGTCGAGCGGGACGTCGTGCGGTGCCTTGACCAGGCTGTTGGCCCGGGTCAGCGCGTGCGTGGCGAAAGACGACTGGCCGAAGAAGTGTCCGTGCACGGGGCTGCCGTCCGGGCGGCGCAGGGCCGAGGCCCCGGTCCCCGGCCGGACTCCGCCGACGAGCAGCTCGCCGAGCCGGGCGCAGTAACGGGGCTCACCGGCGAGACAGTTGCGGCACTCGCCGCACCAGGGCCAGCCAATGACGACATGGTCGCCCTCCCGTACCGATGTGACGCCCGGACCCACCGCCGCCACGACACCGGCACCTTCGTGGCCGAGCACCCCGGGGGCGGGGAAAGGCAGATCACCGTGACGCGCCAGGCCGTCGGTGTGGCAGACGCCGGTAGCCACGATCCGTACGAGGACCTCACCCACCTGCGGCTCTTCCAGCTCGGCCTCCTGGAGCTGGATCGGGCCGTCCTGCTTTTCGAACACGGCGGCTTGGATACGCATGGCGGCCTCCTGGGCACAGGGAACAACTCTGTTCGCCTGGTGAAGAAAATTCCACAAACTGCGACGGCGCGAGTTTGCGCCCGTCCGGAGTCGGTGTCAATGAAGCGCGTGTCCGATGTTCCACATGCGGCGACTACCGTTCCAGTATTTCGAACATAGTCGCCTGGACTTCTCGGGTCAGGCCTGCGGCCGGTGCCCGAGACGGGTGGAGATCTCCGCCGTGGTGCGCCGCAGGGGAGCCTCCAGTCGCGACATCACCGATTCCACCGAGGTGTTCCACACCGTGAGGTGCACCGCGACATTGACCGCGGCCACCACGGCGCCGGACCGGTCGCGCACCGGCGCGGCAAGGGAGCGCAGCCCGGGCGCGAGTTCCTCGTCGTTGAGCGCGAACCCGGTGCGCCGGACCCGGGCCAGCGCCACCATGAGCTGCTCCCGGGCGGTGATCGTCTTCGGTCCCCGCCGGGCGAGGTCCGTGCGGTCCACCAGGTCGCGCAGTACGGCCGGCTCCTGGTGGGCGAGCAGGACCTTGCCCATCGAGGTGCAGTACGCCGGCAGGCGTGAGCCGACGTGCAGATGCAGGCCCATGGCGAAGGTGCCCGCGCGGCCGCTGCGCCGCCGGTCGACGTACACGATGTCCGGGCCGTCGAGCACGGCCATGCTCACGGTGTAGCCGGTCTCGTCCGACAGGGCCTGCAGGAACGGTCCGGCGACACGGGTGATCTCCATGGAGTTGATCGCCGCGAAGCCGAGGTCGACGACCCGGGGCCCGAGGGAGTACTTGCGCGACTCCGGATCCTGCTGCAGGTAGCCGAGCTTGGCGAGCGTCGCCACGTACCGGTAGGTGGTGCTGCGGTTCAGGCCGACCGCCCGGCCCAGGTCGGAAATGCCCAGTACGGGGCGGCTCTCGCTGAACGACGAGAGGATCAGCAGCCCGCGTTCCAGGGACTGGGAGAACCCTGCGGCGGCCGCCTTCGGGGGCCTCGCCGGGTCCTCGGCGTCCTCGGCCGCCAGGGGGGTCATGGGCTCGTCGGATCCCGACGACGGTGTCCGTGAAGTCATGCCGCATGGTAGCGCCGCATGTTTCAGCTATTAGAACGCCGCGTTGACTTTCGTGACGGCCGCTCCTACGTTCCCCCCACCTTTGGTTCACCAGGAGGGCAAACATGCCTAAGTCTCCTATGTCCGAACCGTCTCCCGAACCCAGCAGACGCCAGATTCTGCGCACGGCGGGACTCGGTATGTCCGGACTCGCCCTGGCAAGTCCGCTGCTCGCCGCCTGCAAGGTCGGCAGCGGCGACCAGGGCGACAGCGGCGGATCGGCCACACTGAAGATCGGTTTCGTCAGCCCGCGCACCGGCCCCGCGGCCGGTTTCGGCGAGCCGGACGCGTACGTGCTCAGCCTGGCCCGCAAAGCGCTCGCCGACGGCCTGACCATCGGCGGCAAGAAGTACGCGGTCAAGATCATCGACAAGGACGGCCAGTCCAATCCGCAACGCGGATCCCAGGTGGCCAACGACCTGATCAACGCAGAGGGCATCGATCTGATGCTCACCACGTCGACACCGGAGACGGTCAACCCGGTCTCCGACGCGTGCGAGGCCGCCGGCGTCCCGTGCATCTCCACCGTCGTCCCCTGGGAAGCCTGGTACTTCGGCCGCGGAGCCGAGCCGGCCCAGAAGCAGGCCTTCCGGTACACCTTCCACTTCTGCTTCGGCGTCGAGCAGTTCCACCAGGCGTACACGCATCTGTGGCCGCAGGTGAAGACGAACAGGAAGACCGGCGTCATGTGGCCCAACGACTCCGATGGCAACGCCATCCGCCAGGCACTCGGGCCGCTGCTGCGCAAGGACGGCTACGACATCGTCGACCCCGGCGCCTACACCGACGGCACCAACGACTACTCGTCGCAGATCGCCCGGTTCAAGTCCGACAACTGCGAGATCTTCAACACCTTCCCCATCCCCTCCGACTTCGCCACCTTCTGGCGGCAGGCGGCGCAGCAGGGCTACAAGCCCAAGATCGTGCAGGTCGCCAAGACGGGCCTGTTCCCCTCGCAGGTCGAGGCCCTCGGTTCGATAGGCATCGGTATCGCGGGCGGCGCCTACTGGACCCCGACCTTCCCCTACAGCTCCTCCCTCACCAAGATCTCCTCCAAGGACCTCGCCGACGGCTACCAGAAGTCGTCCGGCAAGCAGTGGACCCAGCAACTCGGCCCCAGCCTCGCCCTGTTCGACGCCGCCGCGGCCGCCCTCCAGGCCGCTACCGATCCCCGGGACAAGAAGGCCGTCGCCAAGGCCATCGCCGGTCTCGACGTGCAGACCCCGGTCGGCAGGCTCCAGTGGGGCAAGGGGCCCAACGCCAACGTCGTCGCCACCCCCATCCTCGGCGGCCAATGGGTGCAGGCGGCCAAGGGCAGTCCCTACAAGCTGGACTTCGTCCTGTGCGAGAACTCGTGCGACCCCAACGTGCCCGTCGCCGCGCGGCTGCGCCCCTACACCTCATGAGCGCCGTGGGCACCCGGGCCGCCGGCCCCATGAGGACGGAGGGGCCTGAGCCCGTCCTCGTAGGGGCCGGCCTGACCCTGAACTACGGTGACCTGCGGGTCCTGGACGGCGTCGACTTCCGCGTCGGTGTCGGCGAGGCGGTCGGCATCGTCGGCCCCAACGGCGCCGGCAAGACAACCCTGTTGAACGCTCTGGCCGGATCGGTCACACCAGACCGGGGCACCATCCACCTCGAGGGCCACGACATCACGTCGATGCGACCGGAGTTGCGGTGCCGTCAGGGGATCGGGCGGGCGTTCCAGATCCCGCGCCCCTTCGGCGGGATGACCGTTCTGGAGAACGTCCTGGTGGGCGCCTCGTACGGCACCCGGCTGCCGCGGCGCGCGGCCCACCAGCGGTGTGTAGAGGTCCTGGAACTCTGCGGTCTGATCAACCTCGCCAACCGGCGGGCCGAGAACCTCGGCCTGCTGCACCGCAAACGCCTCGAACTCGCCCGCTCCCTGGCGACCGACCCGAGCGTCTTGCTCCTCGACGAGATCGGCGGCGGCCTCACCGACGCCGAGGCGGCCGAACTCGTCGGCACCATCAAGCAGTTGCGGACGCTAGGCGTCAGCATCGTGTGGATCGAGCACATCGTCCACGTACTGGTGCAGGTCATCGACCGCCTGGTGTGCATGGACGCCGGAAGGGTCCTCGCCGAGGGCGAGCCCGAGGCGGTTCTGCGCGACGCGCATGTCGTTGACGCCTACCTGGGAAGGGGCAGCCATGGCTGACCTGCTGCACGTCGCCCACCTCGACGCCCGCCACGGACTCCTGCCGGCGGTACGGGACCTGTCGCTGACGGTGTCCGACGGGGAGGCCGTCGCCCTGGTGGGCGCCAACGGGGCCGGAAAGTCGACCTTGTTGCGCACCGTGGCCGGGGCCCATCCGGCCGCCGGGGGAAACGTCACCTTCGACGGGAACGACATCACCGGCCTGCCCGCGCACCGACGCGTGGCGCGTGGCCTGTCCCTCGTTCCCGAGGGCCGCAAGCTCTTCCCCGACCTCACCGTCGAGGAGAACCTGCTCGTCGCCGGCCGGCGCGCCAGGCCCGGGCCATGGAGCGTCGACACCGTCCTGGACGCCTTCCCGCTCCTGCGGCCGATCCGCCGCAGAAGGGCGGGCAGCCTGTCCGGCGGCCAGCAGCAGGCCACATCCATAGGCCGCGCCCTGATGACCAACCCCAGACTGCTGCTGGTCGATGAGGTCTCCCTCGGCCTCGCACCGGTCGCCGTCGACTCCGTCTACCAGTCACTCACAGCCCTCATCACCGACGGCGCCACCGTCGTCCTGGTCGAGCAGGACCTCAGCCGCGCGATGGCGGTCGCCGACCGCGTGGTCTGCATGCTCGAGGGCCGCGTCGTCCTCGACGCCTCCGTCGGCGAGACCACCCGCGATCAGGTCACCGACGCCTACTTCGGCCTCGGCCGCCCCGGCGCCGCCTCCGCCCCGGTCGGCACACCGGCGGCCCACCCCACCCCGGAGCGGACATGAGCTGGATCAACGCCCTCGTCCAAGGCCTCTTCCTCGGCGGCCTGTACGCCCTCTTCGCCTGCGGCCTGTCCCTTCTGTTCGGCGTCATGCGCATCATCAACCTCGCCCACGGCGACCTGGCCGTCCTCGGTGCGTTCGGGGTGTGGTGGATCTCCGACCGGGCCGGCGTCTCACCGTTCCTGGCACTGCTCGCGGTGCTCCCGCTGATGCTCGCCCTCGGCTACGTCCTCCAGCGCACCGTCCTGGCCCGCAGCCTGCGCGGCGGAGAACTCACCCCCCTGCTGACGACGTTCGGACTCGCCATCGTCCTGCAGAACGTCCTGCTGCAGCTCTTCTCCCCGGACGTGCGCTCCCTGGGCCCGTCCGTGGGCTCGCTGTCGACCGGCAGCTGGAAGATCACCGACCAGCTGTCCGTCCCCTACCTCGGCGTGCTGATCCTCGCCGTCGCCGTCGCCGTCCTCGGCGCACTGCAGTTCCTGCTGCAGCACACCGGACTCGGCCGGGAGATGCGCGCCACCGCCCAGGACCCCGACACCGCCGCGCTCGTGGGCGTTCCGGCGGCGTCCGTCTACGCCCGAGCCGCCGCGATCGCCGTCGCGGTCGCCGCCCTGGCCGGCACCTTCCTCGCCGTCCACTCCACCTTCGACGCCTCCAGCGGCCCCACCCAGCTCGTCTTCGCCTTCGAAGCGGTCGTCATCGGCGGCCTGGGATCCCTGTGGGGCACGCTCACCGGCGGCGTCGTCCTCGGCATCGCCCAGACCCTCGGCGCCCAGATCGACCCGCAATACGCGATCCTCGCGGGGCACCTGGTGTTCCTCGTCATCCTGGCCGGCCCCCGCGGCCGGTTCATCGCCACCCGGAGAGCTCACGCATGACCACAGCAGCCGCCCCCGCCCCGCCCGTCGCATGGTCCGTCCAGCGCGCCGGCCTGGCGTCCCGCATAGGTTCGAGTGCCCTGGTCCTCGTCGCGATCGCCCTCTTCGCCGTTCCCCAGGTGCTCGGCGCGAACGTCGTCCAGCAGCTCACCAGCCTGCTGGTCTTCCTCATCCTCGCCGTCATGTGGAACGCCCTGGCCGGTTACGCCGGGCTCGTCTCGGTCGGCCAGCAGGCGTTCATCGGGTTCGGCGCCTACGGCACGGTCTACCTCACCCAGCGCGGCATACAGCCGTACCTCGCCGTCGTCCTCGCCGCCCTCGCCTCCGCCGTGCTCGCGGCGCTCCTCTCCCCGCTCGTCCTGAGACTGCGCGGCGGCCAGTTCGCCGTGGGCACCTGGGTCGTCGCCGAGGCGATCGCCCTGTGCGTCATGCTCGACCAGAGCCTCGGAGGCGGAACCGGAATCTCCCTCCAAGGGCTGAGCGGCTACGCCCCCGAGGTGCGCCGCGCCTTCACCTACTGGCTCACCCTCGGCTTCGCCGTCCTCCTCCTCGTCCTGCTCTTCCTTCTGCTGCGCCACCGCACCGGAGCGGCACTGCAGGCGATCCGGGACGACGAGGACGCCGCCGCCTCACTCGGCGTGCGGGTCCGGCCGCTCAAGCTCATGCTGTTCGTCCTGGCCGGCTTCGGATGCGGTGCCGCGGGCGCCCTGACGCTCGCCAACACGCTCTTCATCCAACCCCAGTCGATCTTCGGGGTGCAGTGGTCGGCGTACATGATCTTCATGGTGCTGGTCGGCGGCATCGGCACCTTCGAGGGACCGATCATCGGCGCCGTCCTCTTCTTCGCCGTGCAGTACTTCTTCGCCGACCAGGGGGCCTGGTACCTCATCGGGCTCGGCCTGACTGCCGTCGCCTTCGCTCTCTTCCTCCCCCGCGGGTTGTGGAGTCTGCTCAACGACCGGTTCCATGTCCAGTTGCTACCCGTCGGTTACCATCTGCGGCGACAGGGAGCCCGTCCACAGTCGTCGAAAAGGGAGACTTGACCAGGTGAACGTTCCTGACCCCACGGCCGCGGACGCCGCCCGACCGGATCTCCCGGTCACGGTACGCCACCACATCGGCGGCGAATGGACCGAGCCGCTGGGCGGAGGAACCTACCCCGACCACGACCCCTGGACAGGGTCCGTCATGGCGACGGTCGCCGCGGGCGACGCCGAGGACGCCCGCCGGGCGGTGGACGCCGCCCAGGCGGCCTTCGCCGGGTGGGCCGAAGCGCCGCCGGCCGAGCGACAGCGGATCCTGCTGCGGGCGGCTGACATCCTCGAACGCCGTCGCGAGGAAGTCATCGGCCTGCTGACGAGGGAGACGGGATGCGGCCGCCACTACGGGACGGTCCAGCTGAACTTCAGCGTCTCGCTGCTCCGCCAGGCCGCCGGACTCCCCTACACCGCAGTCGGACAGGTGCTGCCCTCCGACATCCCCGGCACCCGGGCGCTCGCCGTCTGTCAACCGGTCGGAGTCGTCGCGGCCATCGCTCCGTGGAACGCCTCCCTGGTGCTGTCCGGCCGCAGCATCGTCGGCCCGATCGCCCTCGGCAACACGGTCGTGCTCAAGCCGTCCGAGGAGTCCCCCCTCACCGGCGGCACTCTCTGGGCGGAAATCTTCGCCGAGGCCGGGCTTCCTCCGGGCGTTCTCAACGTGATCACCCACGCCCCCGGCGACGCCGGCGCCATGGCGGACGCGCTCCTTTCCCATCCCGCGGTGCGCCGCGTCAATTTCACCGGCTCCACACCCACCGGCCGCCGCCTCGCCGAGACGGCCGGCCGCCACCTCAAGCGCGTCGTCCTTCAGCTCAGCGGCCAGAACCCCCTCCTCGTCCTCGCCGACGCCGACCTGGCCTATGCGGTCGACGCCGCGATCTACGGCGCGTTCGTGCACCAGGGGCAGGTGTGCATGTGCGCCCGCCGTATCTACGTCGAGCGGCCGGTCGCGGAGGAGTTCACCCGCCTGTTCACCGAGAAGGCGGCGGCGCTGCCCGTCGGTGACCCTCGCGATCCACGCACCGTGGTCGGACCGGTGATCAACAAATGGGCGCTGTCCCTCCTGGACCGCCGCGTCGAGGAGGCCGTCTCGATGGGCGCCCGCCTGCTGACCGGGGGCACGGCCGAGCCCCCGTGTTACCCGCCCACCGTCCTGACCGACGTCCCCGAGGATGCTGAACTCGCCTTCGATGAGACCTTCGGTCCGGTCGTGATCCTGGAGACGGTCGACGACGCCGACCACGCGGTGGAGCGCGCCAACTCCTCCCGCTACGGGCTCACCGCGGGCGTCCTGACCAGCAGCGCCCATCGTGGACTGGACATCGCCCGCCGTCTCGAGGCGGGGATCGTGCACGTCAACGACCAACCCGTCAACGACGAGCCGAACATGCCCTTCGGCGGGGTGAAGGAGAGCGGCTGGGGCCGCTTCGGCGCGGGTTTCGCGGCGCAGGAATTCACCGAGCTGCGCTGGATCACGCTGCGCGGGGAACCTCGCGAATTCCCGTTCTGACGGGACCGGTAGTTCCACAGCTGGACCTCGGAACCGTTGGCCGCTGCCGTTGGAAGGTCCGCTTCCGGCTGGAGCCGCCAGCCGTCGTTGTAGCCGATGCGCGTCGCGCCGGGAACGACGAACATTGAAAAACTGGCTGCGCAGGCCCGCAAAAGGAATGGCTACGCTCGAATCCACGACCACCCGGCGGGTCAGCGCGCTCTGGATTACGTCTGCTTCCGTACGCACAACTCGGCGTACGGCCTGGTGCTGATCAGGGACATCGGCGGCGTCGAGGGCGCGGAAGTATTCGCTGTCCGGGAAGCGTTCCCGGTAGTCCGAGCGCGCGACACGTGGCGTCCGGTTGCCTCCCCAGCGGTTCTTCGTCCTGTGGCGAGTTCTGCATGACCTCCAGCGCACGTCCGACGAACTGCGGATCAACAGTTCGTCCCCGCCCGACTCCCCCGCGGAAGACGGTTCCGGACCATGGCCGTACGGCGACTGCGGGGTGCATGGGGATCGCACCACCGCAGCCGCTGGTTGCGCCGGTGTGAGGATCAGAGAGCGGTGAAGGTCCACAGCAGGTTGGTGCTGCTGCCGTAGGTCCACTGCTTGGTGATGGAGCCCGAGGCCACGTTGCCGCCGCCGTCGAGGACCAGGCCGGTGGTGCGGTTGGCGATCGAGAAGCGGCCGTCGCCCCGGTGGGTGATCTTCCACTGCTGGTTGGTGCCGCCGTTCCAGGCTGCCTGACGTGCGGCGGAGCCGTTACCGGTGGCGCCCCAGCCGTCGGCGACCATGCCGTTGGTGCGGTTGACCAGCTTGTAGTAGCCGCCGCCGACCTCCACGGCCTGCCACTGGAGGTTGTTGCTGCCGTCCCAGGTCCACTGCTTGAGGTTGGATCCCGAGGCGACGTTGCCGCCGCTGTCCAGGGCCAGGCCGTCCGTGACGTTCGTGATCCGGACGTAGGTCGACGGGTTGAACTGCACCTTCAGCGAGGTGATCTGGTCGTTGTTGCCGGTGACCCGCAGGTCCGAGTTGTCGGCGGTGAACGTCCAGGACGTGCCGGTGAAGTTGTCGCCCGAGTAGCCGATGACCTGGTAGCCGGGGGCCAGCCGCAGGGAGGAGAGGGCGAGGGTGCCCAGTCCCGCCGCGGTCAGTCCGTCCGCGGTGTAGTCGCCGACGGTGAGCACGGCACTGACGCCGGCGTAGTTCACGTCCCGGTAGGCCACGGCACCGGCGAGGGGGCGGAGGCCGGGGATCTCGCCGGAGAAGGTCAGCTTCAGCACGTAGGCGTTGGCGCTGAACGGCGCCGAGGACGGCAGGGCCACCGTGAGGCCGGTGGAGGTCTGCGTCGGTGTGGCCAGGCTGATGTAGCTACCGGCGGTCGAGTCGAGCAGCTTCACCGAGGTCAACGTGGAGAGGTTGATCCGGTCCGAGCTGAGGGTCTTGATCGTCAGGGAGCTGCCGGGCCAGCCCAGGACGGTGGCGTACAGGACGTTGTTCGCCTTGTTGCGGGTGAAGCGGATGTCCTGTGCCGTGCCGGCCGTCGGGTTGGTGAACGTGCCGCCGCCCATCTTGGTCGGGCCTTCGCCGTACGCGGTCCACGCGCGGGTCGAGTACACCGACTCACCGAAGCGCTGCAGGTAGTCCCCTATGCCGAGCAGGATGTCCTTCTGCGCCTGGGGGATGGTGCCGTCGGCCATCGGCGCGATGTTGAGCAGCACGTTGCCGTTCTTGCTCACCCGGTCGATGAATGAGTGCAGCATCTGCTGGGTGCTGTAGTAGCCGATGCCCTGTGTGTAGCACCAGCTGCTGCTGGAGATGCTGTCGTCGGTCAGCCAGTACGGGGCGGTGAGGTCCGCCGGGCCGCCGCGCTCGAAGTCGAAGACCTCGCCCTTGGCGTCCATGCCGTCCTTGTAGGTGGCGACGACCTCTTTGCCCCAGCTGTTGGCCTGGTTGTAGTAGTAGGAGAGGAAGTTCAGACGCTGTGCCTCGTCGACGGCGTCCAGCTTGAAGTCCTGCCAGAGGATGTCGGGCTGGGCCAGGTCGATGACCTCCTTGAGCTTGTCGTACCAGAGCTGGTTCTCCGCCGTGGCGCCCAGCTGGCCGTAGAGCTTCTTGAGGCTGGGGTCCGTCTGGGCGGGTGCGTACTGGTAGAAGCCGTTGTAGTTGTAGGCGTGGTGCATGGCCACGAGCAGCTTGAGGTTCTTGGCGCGGATGGCCGTGGTGAAGAGCTGCAGCAGGTTCAGGCCCGGGCCCTTGTCGACCGCGTTCCACTCGTTGACCTGGCTGTCCCACATGGAGAAGCCGTCGTGGTGCTCGGCGACCGGCCCGGCGAACTTCGCGCCCGCGTCGACGAACAGCTGGGCCCACTCGTCGGGGTCGAAGTTGCCGCCCGCCGACTTCAGCTTCGGGGCGAACTTGACCGTGTTGCCCGCGAGGTCCTGCGCTCCGTTGATGAAGTTGTGGTACGGCCATGCCGAGGGCTGACCGTAGGTCGCGATGTGGTGCTTGTTGGCGTTGCTGCCGCCCGCGTACATGTTGCGCGGGTACCACTCGCTCTCGTAGGCGGGGACGCTGAAGACACCCCAGTGGAAGTAGATGCCGAACTTGGCGTCCTGGAACCACTCCGGGGCCGGCGGGTGCTGGTCCACCGAGTTCCAGTCGGGCGTGTAGGTGCTGGGAGCCGCCTGAGCGCCGCCCGCGCCGAACAGTCCTCCGGCGACGGCCGCCGCGGCCACGAAGGTGGCACCGGCCAGGAAGTGGCGTCTGTTGATCGAACTCGACATGGGACATCCCTGATGCGGAAGGAGAGGGGAAAGGCAGGGAGAGAGGGGTCGGCGCGGCTCTCGGAGCCCAGAGCGCCGGTTGTTACGCATGAAGGTCTGCCATGTGACCCGGAGATGTCAACGGGTGTACGGGGATGAATACATCCGACGGGGCGTCACTTTGTCGCTTATCATACCTTTCATCCGCATTGCACTCACTCAGACATGCCATGTCTACGGCGATCCATACAGCTAACACTCACCGCGACATGGACATGATTGATGGGATGCTTCCCCTCCCGTGACGCCACCCCCTCACTCCCGGGCATGTCGCTACCTGCATCTTTATCAAAGGTCGAGCGAGGGACTAGACGGTGAACCCGAGACATGGCTATAAACATCCCATCTCTACAGCGCGGCGACGCACAGATGTCGCCGGGGCGAATCGTCTCCCGCTACGGGACCAGCGCGAGGAAGTACCGATGAGACTCAGAACCGTCCTCTGTTCCACCGCCTCAGCCCTGTCCGCACTGGCGCTGCTCAGCGCGTGCGGCGGCGGCTCCAGCACCTCGGCATCGTCGACGGGCACGCCGCTGGTCGGCGTCGACTACCCGCGCTCCGACACCGACTTCTGGAACTCGTACATCAAGTACACGCCCGAGTACGCCAAGGAGCTCGGCCTCTCCCTCAAGACCACCAACTCGCAGAACGACGTCGCCAAGCTGACCGCCAACGCGCAGACGTTCATCAGCCAGGGCGTCAAGGGCCTCGCGATGGCTCCGCAGGACACCGCCGCCATCGCACCGACGCTGGCGCAGCTGGAGGCGAAGAAGATCCCGGTCGTCACCGTCGACACCCGCCCCGACAGCGGCAAGGTCTACATGGTCGTCCGCGCCGACAACCGCGCCTACGGCGAGAAGGCCTGCCAGTTCCTCGGCACGAAGCTGAACGGCAAGGGCAAGGTCGTCATGCTCGAGGGCGGCCTCGACTCCATCAACGGCCGGGACCGCACCGAGGCGTTCAACGACTGCATGAAGAAGAACTACCCGGACATCAAGGTGCTCGGTGAGGCCACCAACTGGGACGGCGCGGTCGCCGCGCAGAAGCTCCAGACCGACCTGACCGCCAACCCGGACATCAAGGGCGTCTACATGGAGTCCAGCTTCGCCCTGTCCGGCACGCTCCAGGTGCTCAAGCAGAAGGGCCTGCTGGTCGACCCGAAAGACGAGAAGCACGTCTTCATCGTGTCCAACGACGGCATCCCCGAGGAGCTGAAGTCCATCGCCGAGGGCAAGATCGATGCCACGGTGTCGCAGCCTGCTGACCTCTATGCCAAGTACGCCCTGTACTACCTCAAGGCCGCGATCGACGGGAAGACGTTCAAGCCCGGCAGGACCGACCACGACAGCACCATCATCCAGGTCCGTCCGGGTCTGCTCGAGGACCAGCTCTCCGCTCCGCTCGTCACCGCCGACGGCGGCACCTACGGCGGCGTGCCCAGCGTCAAGAGCGACGACACCTCCCTGTGGGGCAACAACCTCGGCTGATCCCTCATTCAGAATGCAACAGCTCACGAACACAAGGCGGTTGAGATGAGCGACGGGGAGCGAGCAGTGACCCCCGCATCCGCCCCGACGGACGGTGGGCGGGTCCTGGTGGACCCGCCCGTCGTCGAAGCGACGGGCATAGTCAAACGATTCGGTCCGACGGTGGCGTTGAACGGTGCCAGGATCACCATCCGAGCCGGCGAGACCCACGCGCTCGTCGGCCGCAACGGGGCCGGCAAATCGACGCTGGTGTCGGTCCTGACGGGCCTTCAGGCTCCTGACCAGGGAACGGTCACCTTCGGTGGCGAGCCCACCCCACGGCTTACGGACCGGGATGCCTGGCGCCAACGCGTCGCCTGTGTCTACCAGAAGTCGACGATCATCCCGACCCTGACGGTCGCCGAGAACCTCTTCCTCAACCGGCACGAGCGCGGCGGCAACCGACTGATCAGCTGGCCGGGCGTACGCCGCCGGGCTCAGGAGCTGCTGGCGACCTGGTCGGTCGACGTCGACCCGCAGACCTCGGCGGGTGATCTCAACGTCGAGCAGCGCCAGTTCGTGGAGATCGCCCGGGCGCTGTCCTTCGGGGCGCGGTTCATCATCCTCGACGAACCGACCGCCCAACTCGACGGTGCTGCGATCAACCGGCTCTTCGACCGGATCCGCGACCTTCAGCGCCAGGGCGTGACCTTCCTGTTCATCAGCCACCATCTGCAGGAGGTCTACGAGATCTGCGACATGGTGACGGTGTTCCGCGACGCCCGGCACATCGTGACCGCACCGGTTGCCGAACTGCCTCGCACGGAGCTCGTCGCGTCGATGACCGGCGAGGCGGCGGCCGACCGGCGCTCGGAACGGGCGAGCACTCTCGATACCGGTACCACGGCGGCGCTCACCCTGACGGGGTTGAGCGGTGCCTCCTACGAGGACGTCACATTCCAGGTGTGCGCCGGGGAGATCGTTGGCCTTGCGGGTGCTGCGGGCAGTGGTCGTACGGAGGTCGCCGAGACCGTCGTAGGACTGCGCGCGGCCGCGTCCGGAGACGTGGAGATCGCCGGGCGGAGGCCCCGGCCCGGGAGTGTGCCGGCCGCGCTCGCCGCCGGTGCCGGGTTCGTCCCGCAGGACCGGCACCACCAGGGCTTCGTGCCCGACATGTCGATCGCCGACAACGCCACGCTGTCGGTGCCGAAGCGCCTCGGCCCCAACGGGTTCCTGAGCCGCAGCCGCCGGGACCGGCTCGCCGAGGGCATGATCGAGAACCTGGCGATCAAGACGCCGGGACCCGAGCTGCCCGTCTCCGCCCTCTCCGGCGGCAACCAGCAGAAGGTCGTCATGGCCCGCGCCCTGGCCGACGACCCCCGGCTGCTGATCCTGATCAACCCCACCGCGGGCGTGGACGTGCGCTCCAAGGAGTTCCTCCTCGGCAAGGTCGAGGAGACCGCGGACACCGGGACCGGAGTGCTCATCGCCTCCGACGAACTCGACGACCTGCGCATGTGCGACCGCGTCCTGGTGATGTTCCAGGGCCGCGTGACGACAGAGATAGCCCGCGGCTGGCACGACCACGAGCTCGTGGCCGCGATGGAAGGAGTGGACCTCCATGCCTGAATCCGCCCTCGCGGAGGCGCCCGCACCCAAGGCCTCAGAGCCTCAGGCCAAGCGGACCGCGTTGCTCGGTGGCCGGATACCCCTGGCCCGGCTGCGTGACCTCGCCCTCGTACCGGCGATCATCGCGATCGCGGTCGTCGGGCAGATCGTCAACCCGGTGTTCCTGCAGACGGACAACCTCATCAACGTCCTGCAGACCATGTCCGAGATGGCGCTGCTGGTCCTCGCCCAGACGATGATCCTGATCGTCAAGAAGATGGACCTCTCGCTGGAGTCCACCATGGGCCTCGCCCCCGGTGTCGCGGCCTGGCTGACCATCGGCAGCGCCGGCCACGGCCTCGGCCTGCTCCCCGGCGCCTGGTCCGTCCCCCTCACCCTCGCCGTCGGCGCGCTCGTCGGCGTGGTCAACTCGCTGCTGATCATCCGGTTCGGCCTCAACGGCTTCATCGTCACCCTGGGCATGCTGATCGTGCTGCGCGGCATCCTCACCGGCATCTCCGGCGGCCAGACCTTCTTCCAGCTCCCGCCCTCGATGCTCTACCTCGGCACCACCGAATGGTTCGGCATGCCCGCCTCGATCTGGATCTGCCTGACGCTGTTCGCGATCGCGATCGTGGTGCTCGGCTGGACCAGCTTCGGCCGCTCGCTCTACGCCATCGGCGGCAACGTCGACGCGGCCAGGGCGGCCGGCATCCGCACCGACCGGGTGCTGTGGATCGTCATCGTCGCCGGCAGTGTCCTCGCCGCGGTCGCCGGGCTGCTGCTCTCCGGGCGGCTCGCCTCGGTCGCCTCCGCGCAGGGCAACGGCTACATCTTCACCGTCTTCGCCGCGGCCGTCATCGGCGGCATCAGCCTCAACGGCGGCAAGGGCACCATGTTCGGGGCGTTCTGCGGCATCCTCCTGCTCTTCATGATCCAGAACGTGCTCACCCTGGCCGGAGTCCCCGCCCAGTGGATCGGCGCCCTGAACGGCCTCATCATCCTGGTCGCCCTGGCCATCTCACGCATCACGGGCGGCAAGGTCCAGGAGTGAACACTGTGGCCGTCGAGGCCGCCGCTGATTCTCCGCCGTTCCCCCATCACGTCGCAGGGGCTGTGCTCTCCCCTGCCTGCACAGGAGTTGCTGCCATGTCCTCTGCTGCCCGCATCACCGCCCTGGACGTCCTCGACGTGCGGTTCCCGACGTCGGAACACCTGGACGGCTCGGACGCGATGAACCCCGAGCCCGACTACTCCGCCGCCTACGTCGTCCTGCGCACCGACGCCACCGACGGACTGGAGGGCCACGCCCTCGCCTTCACCACGGGACGCGGCAACGACGCCCAGGCCGCCGCCATCGCCACCCTCGCCCCCCACGTCGTGGGTCTGACCGTCGAGGAGGTCTGCGGCGACCTCGGCAACTTCGCCCGCACCCTCGTCCACGACCCCCAACTGCGCTGGCTGGGACCGGAGAAGGGCGCCATCCACATGGCCACCGGGGCCGTCGTCAACGCGGCCTGGGACCTCGCCGCCAAACGCGCGGGCAAGCCCGTCTGGCGCTTCCTCGCCGACATGAGCCCCGAGGAACTGGTCGCGCAGGTCGACTTCCGCTGGCTGTCCGACGCCCTCACCCCCGCGGACGCGCTGCAGATCCTGCGCCGCGCCGAACCCGGCCGCAACGAACGCATCGCCCACCTCCTCCAGCACGGCTACCCCGCCTACACCACCACCCCCGGCTGGCTCGGCTACTCCGACGAGAAACTGGCCCGCCTGGCCCGCGAGGCCGTCACCGACGGCTTCACCCAGATCAAACTCAAGGTCGGCGCCGACCTGGACGACGACATACGGCGCATGCGCACCGCCCGCGAAACCGTCGGCGACGCCATCCGCATCGCCGTCGACGCCAACCAGAGATGGGACGTCCAGCCCGCCATCGACTGGATGCGCGCCCTCGCCCCCTACGACCCGTACTGGATCGAGGAACCCACCTCCCCCGACGACATCCTCGGCCACGCCGCCGTCCGCCGGGCCCTCACACCCATCAAGGTCGCCACCGGCGAACACGTCGCCAACCGGGTCGTCTTCAAGCAACTCCTCCAGGCCGGCGCGGTGGACATCGTCCAGATCGACTCCGCACGCGTCGGCGGCGTCAACGAGAACATCGCCATCCTGCTGCTCGCCGCCAAATTCGGCACCCCGGTCTGCCCCCACGCCGGCGGCGTCGGCCTGTGCGAGATGGTCCAGCACCTGTCGATGTTCGACTACATCGCCGTCTCCGGAACGCTGGAGGACCGCGTCATCGAATACGTCGACCACCTCCACGAACACTTCATCGACCCCGTCCGCATCGCCGACGGCCACTACCTCGCCCCCACCCTCCCCGGACTCAGTGCCCAGATGCACCCCGACTCCATCAAGGAATACGTGTACCCCGACGGCCCGGTCTGGTCCGCCCGTGTCTGACACCCCGGGACTCGTCGATTCCCACCATCATGTGTGGGACCTGGGCCACCGTCCCCAGCCCTGGCTGGACGAACCCGGCCACGAGCCCATCCGCCGCACCTTCGGCCCCGAAGACCTGCGCAGCTCCGCGACCCGGACCGTCGCCGGACGGACCCTGACCCGCACGGTGGTCGTCCAGTGCGTCACCTCGGTTCCCGAGACCCAGGAACTGCTCGCCCTGGCTGCCGAAGACCCCCTGATCGGCGCGGTCGTCGGCTGGGCCGACCTCACCTCCCCCGCGGTGGGGGACATACTCGACGACCTGCGGTCGGGGCCGGGCGGGCGTTACCTGCGGGCGGTACGCCACATCGTCCAGGGCGAATCGGACCCCGAGTGGCTGCAACGACCGGACGTCGAGCGGGGATTGGGGGTGATGCAGGGACTCGGGCTCGGCTACGACCTGCTCATCCGCGCCCACCAGTTCCCGCAGGCCATCCGTCTCGCGCAACGCTTCCCCGGACTCCCGCTTGTCCTTGACCACGCCGGGAAGCCGCCCGTCGCCGGACACGATCTGACCGACTGGGAGCGGGCGGTACGCGCGCTCGCCGGTTGCCCGCAGGTGCGCTGCAAGGTCTCCGGGCTGATCACCGAGGCCGACTGGGAGACCTGGTCCCTCGACGACATCCGCCCGGTGTGGGACGTCCTGCTCTCCGCCTTCGGCCCCGACCGGCTGATGTTCGGCTCCGACTGGCCCGTCTGTGTCCTCGCGGGCGGCTGGAACCGGTGGGCCGCCGCCGTCGAGGAGCTCCTGGCCGACTGCTCGGCCGACGAAGCCGCAGCGGTCCTCGCCGGGACCGCGACCGACTTCTATCGCCTGAGGATGGGGACGTCATGCTCCTGACCGAACTGCTCCACCCCGGCATCCTGCAATCCCTGGCCGGCGCCGGTCACGGCGCCCGCGTCCTGCTCGCCGACGGCCACTATCCGGCGAGCACGGCCACCGGCCCGCGCACCAGAACCGTCCATCTCAACCTGGCACCGGGCCTGCTGGACGTCACCACCGTGCTCGACGTCCTACTGCGGGCCCTGCCCGTCGAGTCGGCTCACGTGATGGTGCCGCCCGAGGGCGAGCCGGAGCCGCCCGCCATCGCCGAGTACCGCTCGATGCTGGCGCCCCTCCCCGTCGAGATGCTCGGCCGCTTCGCGTTCTACGACGCCGCCCGCTCGCCCGACGTGGCACTGGCCGTCGTCACCGCCGACACCCGCACCTACGCCAACCTGCTGCTGACCATCGGCGTCCGCGCTGAAGGGACCCTGACCACACGATGACACTCGCAGTCCACTACCTCGCCGCCCGAACCCTGGACACCGCGCCCGCCGAGCCCTCCCCGCCCGGCCCCGGCGAGGTGCAGCTGGCCCCCGCATATGTCGGCATCTGCGGCACCGACCTGCACATCTTCCACGGCGACATGGACGCCCGGGTCACCACGCCCGCCGTCCTCGGGCACGAGATGTCCGGCCGGATCGTCCGCGTCGGACCGGGCGTCGAGGGATGGCAGCCCGGGGACGCGGTCACCGTGATGCCCCTGCGCTGGGACGACAGCTGCCCGGCGTGTCTGAAGGGCCATCAATACATCTGCCAGCACCTCGATTTCATCGGCATCGACTCCCCCGGCGCGATGCAGCAGCGCTGGAACGTGCCCGCCGCCACGCTCGTCCGGCTGCCCGAGTCCCTCGCTCTGGACCGGGCCGCCCTCGTCGAGCCGACGGCGGTCGCCGTGCACGACGTCGGCCGGGCCCAGGTGCGCGTCGGCGAGAAGGCCGTCGTGGTCGGCGGCGGCCCCGTCGGCATCCTCATCGCGCTGGTCGCGCGGGGCGCGGGCGCGGAGGTCCGGGTCGTGGAACTGAGCGCCCACCGCAGGCTGCTGGCGGCGGAGTTGGGGCTGACGGCCTGGAACCCGGCCGACGACGACGTGCCCGCGCTGGTCGGCGAGTGGACCGGCGACGCGGGCGCGGACGTCGCCTTTGAGGTCTCCGGCGCGGCGGGCGGTGTGGACACGGCGGTCGATGTGCTGGGGGTGCGCGGCCGGTTGTGTCTGGTCGCCATCCATCCCCGGCCCCGGGAAGTGAACCTGCACCGCTTCTTCTGGCGCGAACTGACCCTGATCGGTGCCCGGTTGTACGATCGCGCCGACTTCGAGAAGGCCGTCGCCTTGGTCGCCGACGGGACGATCCCCGCAGACCGGCTGATCAGCAAGGTCGTCCCACTGGCCGAGGCGCCCTTGGCCTTCGAGGCGCTGCAGGGCGGCGGCGACGTCATGAAGATCCTCGTGGACTGCGGCAACGACCCGACGGGAGCCCTCGCATGACCCCCTTCGACCTGACCGGGCGGCTGGCCGTCGTCACCGGCGCTCGACGGGGCATCGGCCGGGCCATGGCCCGTGCACTCGCCGAGGCCGGCGCGGACGTGATCGGCGTCAGCGCCACGCTGGAGGAGTCCGCCAGCGACGTCGAGCAGGACGTCGTCGCCGCGGGACGCAGCTTCGAGGCCGTCCGCACCGACTTCGCCGACCCCGACGCCGTACGGGCCTTGGGCGCGGACCTCGCCGGACGCGAGCGGCCGGTGGACATCCTGGTCAACAACGCGGGGACGATCCGGCGTGCGCCTGCCGCCGAACACCCCGACGACGACTGGGACCTGGTCCTGCAGGTCAACCTGGGCGCCCAGTTCGCGCTCACCCGGGCGGTGGGCGCGGCAATGGTGGCCCGCGGCCAGGGGAAGATCATTTTTACGGCGTCGTTGCTCAGCTTCCAGGGCGGCATCACCGTCCCCGGCTACACCGCCGCCAAGCACGGCATCGCGGGTCTCACCAAAGCCCTGGCCAACGAGTGGGCTCCGCACGGCGTCAACGTCAACGCCATCGCGCCGGGCTACATCGCCACCGACAACACCCAGGCGCTGCGGGACGACCCCGTGCGCAGCAAGGCGATCCTGGACCGCATTCCGGCCGCACGCTGGGGCAGCGCCGACGACCTCGGGGGCGCCACCGTCTTCCTCGCCTCGGCCGCCGCCGCTTACGTCCACGGAACCGTCCTGCCCGTCGACGGCGGATGGCTGGGCAGATGACCGCCGGCTTCGACTCCGTGTTGAACGGCGCCCGGATCCTGCCGGTGCTGACCGTTCCCGATCCGGCCACGGCCGGTCCGCTGGCCGATGCGCTCGCGGCGGGCGGCGCCCAGTGCGCCGAGGTAACCTTCCGCACCCCGGACGCCGAGCAGGTACTCCAGGCGATGGCCGCCCACGGCGGGCTGACCGTCGGCGCCGGCACGGTCGTCACCACCGAGCAGGCGGAGCGGGCGGTGGACGCCGGAGCCGCCTTCGTCGTTTCCCCCGGATACGACGAGGAGGTCGTCGCGCGGTGCCGGGCGCTGGGAGTGCCCGTGGTGCCCGGTGTCGCCACCGCCACCGAGCTGATCCGCGCCCTGCGCGCCGGCCTCGACACCGTCAAGCTCTTTCCCGCCGAGCCGCTGGGTGGTCTGCGGACGCTCCGAGCGCTCGCGGCTCCCTTCCCGGGGATGCGGTTCGTGCCGACCGGCGGGATCGACGCCTCGCGGCTGCCCTCCTACCTCACCGACCCGGCGGTCCTCGCCGTCGGCGGCAGCTGGATGGCCACGCCCGCGCACCTGGAGCGGGGCGAGTACGCGGAGATCCGTCGGCTCACCGCTGAGGCCGTTGAAAGGAGCACGCCGTGATCGACGTGGTGGCCCTGGGCGAGGTGATGCTCCGCTTCGACCCGGGCGAGGGCAGGATCAGCACCACCCGCACCTTCCGGGTCTGGGAGGGCGGGGGCGAGTACAACGTCGTACGCGGACTGCGCCGCTGCTTCGGACTGCGCACGGCCGTGGTGACCGCCCTCGCCGACAATCCGGTGGGCCGGCTCGTCGAGGACCTGATCCTCCAGGGCGGGGTCGACACCTCCCTGATCCGCTGGGTGCCCGACGACGGCATCGGCCGCACCTCCCGCAACGGCCTCAACTTCGTCGAGCGCGGCTACGGCATCCGCGGCGCGCTCGGCGTCAGCGACCGCGCCCACACCGCCGTGTCCCAGCTGCGCAAGGGAGACGTCGACTGGGACGCGGTCTTCTCCTCGGGTCCGCGCTGGTTCCACACCGGCGGCATCTTCGCCGGCCTGTCCGACACCACGGTGGATGTCGCCGACGAGGCCATGGCAGCCGCCCGGCGACACGGTGTGACCGTCTCCTACGACCCCAACTACCGGCCCAGCCTCTGGGCCGACCGCGGCGGCGCCGACCGGGCCCGCGAGGTCGACCTCCGGCTCGCCCGCCACGCCGACGTCGTCGTGGGCGCCCTCGGCCTGGTCGGCGCGCGTCCGGGTGAGGTGCGAGTCCGTGCCGACCAGGTACCGGACGCCCTGGCGCAGGCGGCCGGCCTGGCCCCCTCGGCGTCGGTGCTGTCGACGACGCTGCGGGAGGTACCGTCGGCGGGCGTCAACGACTGGTCCTCGGCCGCCTGGTCGCCCGAAACCGGATATGTCAGCGGCCGCCACATGCCCGGACTGCACGTCCTGGACCGCGTCGGCTCCGGCGACGGCTTCGCCGCCGGTCTGATCCACGGCCTCCTGGCGGGCAGCGCCCCGTGGCCAGAGCACCCGCTGACGGCCTCGCACCTGGAACGGGCCCTCGCCTTCGGGACAGCTCACGGGGCACTCACCATGACCACCCCGGGCGACGTCTCCATGGCCACACTCACCGAGGTCGAGGCACTCATGGCGGGCAGTTCGGCCGCCGTCCGTCGCTGACCGGCCGCTGCCCGGCCCCGACACCCGTACCACCCAGAGTCCCGAGGAGCACAGTTGAGACATCGCAGCATGGGGCACCGGAAGATCGGAGACACCCCCGTCGAGCTGACCGAACTCGGCTTCGGGGCCTCCGTCATCGGCAACCTCTACAGAGTCACCCCCGCGCACGACGCGCAGGCCGCGATCGAGACGGCCTGGGACGCCGGCATCCGCTACTTCGACACCGCGCCCCACTACGGACTCGGCCTCTCCGAACGGCGCCTGGGGGCAGCCCTGCGCGACCGCCCGCGCGACACCTACGTCATCTCCTCGAAGGTGGGCCGCCTGCTCGTCCCCAACGAGCGGCCGGCCGGAATCGACCCAGAGGGCTTCGTCGTCCGCGACGACCTGCGCAGACAGTGGGACTTCAGCCGCGACGGCGTGCTCCGCTCAATCGAGACCACCCTGGAACGCACCGGCCTTGACCGCCTTGACATCGTCTATCTGCACGATCCCGACGCCCATTGGAGGCAGGCCTCCGAGGAGGCCATGCCCGCCCTGGCCGAGCTGCGCGACCAGGGCGTGATCGGCGCGATCGGCGCCGGCATGAACCAGTCCGCCATGCTCGCCCGCTTCCTGCGCGAGACCGCCGCCGACCTCGTGATGCTCGCCGGACGCTACACCCTGCTGGACCAGTCGGCGCTGGACGACGTCCTGCCCGCCGCGCAGGAACTCGGCAAGAGCGTGGTGGCGGTGGGAGTGTTCAACTCAGGGCTGCTCTCCCGGGACCGGCCCGCCGAGGGCATGAAGTACGACTACCAGGACGCCCCACCCGCTCTGGTCGCCCGCGCCCAGGCCATCGCCGACGTGTGCGCGGCACACGGGACCACCCTGCCCGCAGCCGCGATCGCCTTCCCCCACACACATCCCACCGTCATCAACGTCACCCTCGGCATGCGGACTCCGGAGCAAGTCGTGCGAAACGTGGAACTCCAAGATCAGCACATCCCCCAGGATCTCTGGGACGACCTCCGCGCTCAGGGCCTGATCAGGTCGGACATGCCCGAAGGTCACGCCGGCGGGAGGTATTCACGGTGTCTCTGACGGACAAGGCCATAGAACAGATCCGTGAACTGATCCGCACCGGCACCCTGCCTCCGGGCTCGAAGCTCCCGCCGGAACCGGACCTGGCCGCCCAGCTGGGCCTGTCCCGCAACCTGGCCCGCGAAGCGGTCAAGGCGCTGGCCGTCGCCCGGGTCCTGGAGGTCCGGCGAGGCGCCGGCACCTACGTGACCAGCCTGCAGCCACACCTGCTCCTGGAAGGACTGGGCGGAGCGGTGGAGCTGCTCCAGGGCGACGCGGCCGCCGTGCAGGACCTCATGGAGGTACGGCGATTGCTGGAACCGGCGGCGACAGCCCTGGCCGCCACCCGAATCTCGGACGCCCAACTCGCCGAGGTGAAACGGCACCTGGACGCCATGCGCGAGGCCTGCGACGACGTCGAACAACTCAACACCCACGACGCCGCCTTCCACCGCGCCGTCATCACCGCCACCGGCAACGAAACACTCCTCACCTTCCTGGAAGGCATCTCCGGCCGTACCCTGCGCGCCCGCATCTGGCGCGGACTGATCGACGCCCAGGCCGCAGACCGCACCCTCGCCGAACACGAGGCGATCTTCCGGGCCCTCTCCACCCGCGACGCCGCCCTCAGCCAGGCCGCCGCACTCCTCCATGTGAGCAACACCGAACGAGGACTCAGAGAAACCCTGCGCTCAGGCGGCACCCTCCCCCTCACGGCCATGGCCCGCGGATGAGGCACCGCGCCCAACGCGAGGGGCCGTGCGCAGTTGCGCCGCCGGTATCCTCGGACACGACCCCGCCCCTGCACCACAACAGTGACCAAAAGCCCTCGACGGGGTTGTGGTCCGGTGCATGGCCCGGCACCAAGCAGCAGGTGATCCAGCCACGGCTCCTGCCCCTGACCGACAGACTCGGGCAGGTGCGGGGCAAGCGGGGCCGGCCACGGCCCAAGCCCGCACGTTTTACGCCGACGCGGCTACTACCACGACCTCTACCGCCGCCGATTGCACGAGCGCGGCATCACACCGAAGATCCCGCCCGACACGGCCGGCCGCACGGCTCGGGCCTGGGCAAGGTCCGATGGGTTGTCGGGGACGGCAGAACGATCGGCGTAACTCCTGATCAAGGAAGATGCGTCGAGGCGGCCGAGGTCCGCCCGGCGCCTGCGCGACGAGCAGCTCCTAGCGAGGATACGCGCTGTTCACGCCGTCTCGGGCGAGACTTGCGGCGCCCGCGGGATCCATCGCCAGCTGCGGCGTGAGGGAGTCTCGCAGCCCGCTGCCCCGTTGAACGCTGCCGGGGGCGGTGGGGTGCGGTGTGGTCATCGGTGTCCGGTCCGGGGTGCTCGGTGGTCGGGGTGGGAGACGGCCCGCAGGTCGCCGACGGCGCGCGCGGACTGCTCGGTCACGCGGATGCTCTGGGTGCCGGGGTGTTCGACGGTGAGGGTGACGGTGTCGCCGGGGGGCGAGCGGCGGGTGGGCGTCGAGCCCTTCGCGGCCCCACAGTTCGGCGAGGCAGCCGCCGCCGCAGGTGCCCGAGCCGAGGATGTCGCCGTTGCGGACCTCGGTGCCGCGTGAGACGTGGGCGATCATCTGGGCGTAGCTGAAGGCCATGTTGCTCCACCGGTCCTCGCCCACGACACGGCCGTCGACGGCTGCGGTCATCCGCAGGTCGAAGGCGTTGCCCGCGCTGTCCTTGCCCTTGGCCGGGCCCAGGCGTACGTGCATCTCGGCGAACTGCGGATCGCGCGCGGACCAGTCGTTCATGAGGACGTATCCGGCGATATGCGGCTCGGCCTCGTCGACGCTCACATCGCGGCCGCCGCGTCCGACGACGACGGCGGCCTCCAGCTCGAAGTCGAGGCCGGAGCCTCGTACCACCGTGCGGGCGGGCGACGCTCTCGACGTGCCGTTCGAAGGTCATGAAGTCCCGCACGGTCGGCGGTTGCGGGATCAGCGCGCGAAGCCCGCAACTGGCCGTACGGGAGCGGGACATGAGGCGTGCGGAGGGCGTGCTCTGCGGCGCCGCGCAGGTGCCGCGGGTGTCGATCAGGTCGATCAGCCGCACGCCCGGTGGCAGCGGGTGGACGAGGTCGTCGGCATCGAGCACACCGACGCGGTCGCCATCGGGAGCGGCGTAGGTGACGAAACGCATGAGGGGTTTTCCGGAGCGGGGGGTCGGTGACGGTGCTAGGGGGCCTGGTGCAGTTCGGCCGAGGCCGCGACGATGGCGCCCCAGTCCTGCGGTGGCGTACCCGGCAGGGGCCTGCCGGAGGCGGCGATACGGCTGAGGACGCGCTCGGCGCAGGCGTCGGCCTGGGTGAGCAGGCCGGGCAGGTCGGCGCCGGTGAGGTGGCCGTCGCGTTTGGCGAAGCGGCCGGCGACCAGGACGTGACGTACGTCGTCGGGGGTGGTCTGGAAGACGAGGGTCCCGGCCGGGTCCAGGTGCGGGTGCTGGGAGAGACCCGGGCCGCCGGTCACGATGACGTCGGCCTGCTTGCCCGGTGTGAGGCTGCCGATACGGTCCGCCATCCCGACCGCGTCGGCCGCGTTGACGGTGGACCAGCGCAGCGCGTCGTGGGCGGTGATCGAGACGGTGGTGGGGTCGCCGCCGCCGAGGTTGAGCGCCTCGGTGTCGGCCCAGCGCTGGAAGGCCAGTCCCATCCGGGTCTGGGTGAACAGGTCGCCGGTGTTGAGGGAGACGATGTCGCAGGACAGGGTCGGCTCGATGCCGTGACGGCGGGCCGCGGCGAACGCGGGGCGGCCCATGCCCATGTTGAGTTCGGTCTCCACCGAGATCGACAGCTTGGCGCCGTGGTCGGCCAGCAGCTGCCACTCGTGGTCGCTGAGGGTGTTGCAGTGCACGTGGACCTGGTCCGGGCCGAGCAGCCCCGCGGCGGCGAGCTCGCCCACCCCGGCGGGCAGGGACCATACACAGCCGGTGTGCATGACGATCAGCGCGTCCCGCTCCCGAGCGGCCATGATCTCGGCACGGGTGGTGTCGAAGGGCAGCGTGCCGTACTCGGTGAGCGCGGCCCCCAGGGTCACCAGCGCGTCACGGCTGGAGAAGTGCGTGTCGGCGACGCGCCCGAAATCGGCGAGCCGGGAGGCGTGGTCGGCGAAGTGCGGCGGCTTGGCGGGGTTGGACTCGAAGAAGCCGTAGCCGAAGACCGCGCGGATACCGCTCTCGCGCAGGCCGGCGATCGCCGCGTCGGCGTGCTCCGGGGTGTTGTTGCAGTGCGAGAAGTCCAGGATCGTGGTGACGCCCGAGTTCAGCGCGTCCAGGGCGCCCAGCCGGTTGCCCAGGCGTACGTCCTCGGGATCGAAGGCGGGCGAGACACCGAGCCGGACGCCGAAGAGGTAGTCGATCAGGGTCCAGTCGGCACACAGCGCCCGCAGCGGCGTCTGCCAGGTGTGGCGGTGGGTGTCGATCATGCCGGGGGCCACGACGTGCCCCGTCACGTCCACGACCTCCGCCTCGTCGACGGCCAGCTCCGGCGCGACCGCGGCGATCACCCCGTCCTCGATCAGCACGTCGCCTCGCGTCAGGGTCCCCCGTCGCGGGTCCATGGTGAGGACGGTGCCGCCGCGCAGCAGAATGCGGTCCTGGGCCATGCTGGTGACTCCCTTGTCATCCGAACGTCGTGTGAACCACGGGGGCCGCGCCTCCCGTGGCCTCACCTCACCAGAGAGTCCGGGCCGGGATCATCAGCCACATCAGTTCTGAACCGGCCGTGGCCAATGGGTTGACGCAGGCCACCGCGATCACGTAAACGGAGCGGGAGGCATGGAGGTACGCGATGGACATCCGGGCCCTGCGTTATGCGGTGACCCTGGCCGAGGAACTGCACTTCGGCCGGGCGGCCCAGCGCCACTACATCAGCCCCCAGCCCTTCGGCCGCCACATCCAGCGCCTGGAACAGGACCTGGGTGCCAGGCTCTTCGACCGCACCAGCCGCCGCGTCACACTCACCCCTGACGGAGAGCGGCTCATCGCCCAGGCCCGCACCCTGCTGACGGCCCTGGACTCACTCACGAACCGGAACGCGGACGGCCCGTCCGACCCTCAGCACCTCACGCTCGGTGTCCTGGGCTTCGGCCTGGCCGAACGCGGCACGGACCTCCTCCGGGCCGTGCACGATCTCGATCCCGGCATCGCCTTCTCCTACGCCGAGCTGGACCTCGCCGACCAGTACGACGCGATCCGCGGCCACCAGGTCGATGTCGGCATCGTCCAGTACGTCGGCCCCGTCGACGGCCTCGTCTTCCAGCAGGCGCTGACCATGCCGCGGGTCGCCGTCGTCCCCGCCCGCTCCGCGCTCGCCGAAGCGGACCACCTGACCGAGGCCGACGTCACCGACAGCGCCTGGCTGCCCACCGCCTTCCCCAACTCCGCCACCGCGGCCTGGTCAGGGCCCGCCGCCGACGGATCCCACCACCGCGACGCCCTGCGCAGCCCCGCCGCCATCCCCGCGGCCGTCGCGACAACCGGCAGACTCGCGCTGCACGCGGATGCCGCCGGGCGCTTCTACCCGCACCCCGGCGTCCGCTTCGTCCCCCTCGACGGGCCACCCGTGCAGATCGCACTCGCCACCCGCGCCGCCGACGACCGGCCCGCCGTCACCGCCGTCCGGAAGGCCGCCCGCTTCCTGGGCGCGCAGCCTGACCGCCGCCTCACACAGCAGGGCCTGGAGCAACCGGCGGTATAGCCGGTTTCGAGGAGCCGGGGCAGGGACAACAGGTCGCCGGTCGCCACGGGGTGGAGGATTGCGGGGGGCCTGACAGACACAGTCCGGGCTGACTGCCTCTTGAGGCCCCGGCGGGGCAGGCACGTCCGATGTGACGTTTGGGGTGCGCCGGTTCAGTGGCTGGAAGTCGTTCGGCCCGAGCAGAACGCACTGTGCGACGCGTCTCCTGAGAGGCGGTTTCCGGGCGGCGGAGTGGACCGCGGTCGGACCCAACGCACCGGGCCGCAAGGGCGACCGGTCCGCCCGAGAGAGGTCGTTCAGAGTTCCCGCCGGATCACCGCGGAGCTCGGTCGGCAGCACCAGCAGACCCATGGGCTGCGCGGGCGGGGCAACCGCCGCCCACGGCACCTCTGGGCCCAGCCTCGCGGGCGGTCGACGTCGCCTATGGCAGCGTTGAGTCGGTACGACATCTGCGCACGATGACCGCGTTCATAGGGCGTCCACCACCCCCTTCGTCGCTGTCACCAGCTGGGCGAGCGTCGGCAAGTTCCAGTCACGCTCGCTCGGCCGGCATTCCATGGTCGAGCGTGGGATGGCGAGAGCCGCGCCGAGCTCGCCATCGGTCATCATCGCTCGTCTCACGCTGTCGCGAAGGTTGGGCGGTTACCGACGATGAAGGAGGCTTCGGCGCGTAGGCGGGAGTCCTTCGCACGCACGGGTGGGACGTGCCAGCAGGTCGAGTACGTCGATGGCCTAGATGATCATCTCCAAGGGATGCCTGCGGAGGGCGTGGGGTGGGTGGCGGCCGAAGCCACCGCAGCGGGCGGTCAGGCGTGAGGGTCGACGTCGGGGTGCGTGAACCGCACGGGCTTGCCCAGCGACCGGGCGTAGGCGATTTCGGCTCGGGTGCTGTCTCCGACGTAGTCGCCGACTACGAGCACCTCATCAGCGAGCAGGATCTTCGCCCGGTGCAGATCGCCGAGTCGAACCTTCAGCGCCTCGGCCTCGACAGGATCGGACCAGGGTTCGTGCGGCGACTTCATCTCACAGACCGGTTTGACAACAATCCTTCCGGCCTTGGTCTCCCGCAGATCGGCCTCGTTCATCTCGGCCATGAAGCGGGTGGAGCCGCAGATCACGACGATACGCGGGAGGCTCAACAGCTTCTTCGCGTCGGCGAGTTTCTCCTCGGGGGTGAGCCGTTGCGGGTACGACACCGGTTCCTCCTGGTGGTGCGGTCCAAGGGGTGCCTGTGGAGACGAGAGCGAGGGTATCCAGGATCGAATTGTGACGAGCGACGTGGGCACCCTCGCGGCAGCGCTACGCGACGACCGACGGCATGGTGCGGGAGCATCCCGACGTGGCGCCGTGGAGTCCGCCGCTCCGTATTACAGGGTCTCGCGTTCGTCGTCCTTGGCCCCGGTCGGGGCGCAGGCGATGGGCCCGCTCTGAAGGGCGTGGACCAGGTGCAGGCGCGGGCCCCAGAAGAAGCGGCTCCGGCCTGCGTGGAAGCCCCCCGCTGGCTCTGGTGTTCAGGTCAAAGCGGGGATGCAAACACGTCATCCGTGTGCGGAGCGACTTCTTCCGCTCGGCGGTGGTGTCAAAGTTCGGTGGCGGTGCCCAGCCCGGGCACTGTTGGCTGAACTATCTGACTCAAGGAGTTCGCTCGTGAGAAAGAGAGTCGTCACACTTCTCGCAACCGCCGTCATCGCCACCCTGACGCTCGGCAGCCAGGCCGGCGCGGCACCCTCGGACGACGCTCAAGCGGCTGCCGCTGGTACGGCAGCGGTGCGGTCCATACTGGCAAACCAGACTCGCTATGCGCCGTTCACCCTGAGCCGGGGCCAGTCGCTCAGCTCCAACACGGCGCGGTTAACCATGCAGACGGACGGCAACCTCGTCATCTACGACGAGTTCAACCGGGCCCGCTGGGCCTCAAATACCGTCAACCGGGGCTGGTCGGCGACCCTTCAGGGCGACGGCAACTTCGTCGTCTACACGGCCTCCCTCACGCCGGTATGGGCCTCCAACACAGCCGGTCACCCGGGCTCCCGCCTGGTCGTCCAAGACGACGGCAACGTGGTTGTCTACGACGGCAGTCAGGCCGTCTGGGCATCGGGCACAAACCACTGAACCACGTCGCTCGAGGCCGTTGGCGTCGGGCAAGTCGGCTCGGCCCCGTCAAGGGCGCTGCAGTCATGAGTACGGATCGTCCCCGGCACGATCGGTAGCCCGTACGGATCAAACTCGGGTGGTTACGGGCGTCCGCCTTCGGTACCGAGCACACCGCACTGCTGGCGGACCTGCTGTGCACGCGGGATCAGCAGGTCCGCCAGTCACAGAGCGCAGCATCTCAAAACAGCTTCTCAACTTGTGCCCTATGGTCCGAGGTCGAAATAGGCCTCGAAATAGGCCGCTCACCTGGGCGTTCGCCGGACGCTGGGGCAGCCTTCTTTTCATCATGTGCTCCGGCCAAGGTGCACCGATCGAGACGAAGGCCGTGAAGGTGACTCTGCTACCTGACGCCGGCCCCGGGGAAGCGTTCGCGCAAGCGTCACGTTTCCGGGAGAACCTATTCGACTGCCTGACCGCGCGTGGGGACGAGCTGTTCGAGCTCGTGGACGCGCGCACCTGGAGCCCGGGGCGGCTGAACAGCGCGAGCACCACCCGAGGCTCAGGCCGGCTGAACAAGATCCCCAACGAACCGCTCAACACGGATGGTTCGGCATCCCACTCGGCTATCTGCTCAGCCGTCACACCCAGCATCATGCCCGGTCAACGACACCACACAGGCTCCGTCACAAGATCTCCTGCTGTAGTACGTGGGCCTCGGCTGACGTAGGCGGCGGTTCCGGCTGCGGTGAGTACCGCTGCGACCACGGCCGCGGGTCGGCTGTCGGAGGCCTGTGTCTGCCAGGTCAGCGCCTCCCCCGCGGTGCCCATGCCCGGGAACGCCACCGCGCCGAGCGTCCACGCGAGAGGCAGGAACCATGACCGAGCGGTGCCGACCATGGCCGTCCCCAGGGCGGTCAGGCCCAGCAGGCCGGCCGCGTCGCGGACGACACATCCGAACGGCCCGAACCGCGTGCCGGTGAGCAGAGTGGCCAGCAGCAGCATGAGTATGCATCCCAGGACCGTGGCCAGGTGGGACATCCGCAGCCATCCCCACGGCCTCGCCGCCGTGCGGTCCAGAGTGTCGTCGGGGCCTCCGAGCGTGGTGGTGGCGACGGCCACCAGGACCAGGACCGTCAAGGCGAGCACGGTGCTGCTCACCTCGCCTTCACCACTGAAAGCCGTCGCCAGCAGCCACGCGACGGCAGTGCCCGCGACGGCCGCGCCGAGCGCCGCCGGCATCTGGCGCGAGCGGACGTAGAGCATCAGCCCTGTCATCGGGCACCTCGGCTCAGGAGGTCGGTGGTGTCCTGGCACTTCTGGGCGGCTTGATAGACGGCGACAACCCGGGCCTCGGCCTCGGCTCGCGGCAGTGCCTGCAATTCCTTCCAGAGCTTGACGGCATCGGGGGCATCGAATTCGAGGCCATCGGGACCTGCGGTCGGCTCCCGGTCGAGCAGCCAGTAGGCCGCAGCGGTGGCAACCGAGAAGTTCCGGTTGTCTCCGCAGCTGAGAGGGCCGGTGAACACTCTCGTGAGCATGTTCGGTTCGAGCCGCCCCGGGTGGGCGAGGTGACCGTGCTTGTCGACCGTGATCCCCATCAGCGCGGTGTCGGCCCTCGACCTCGGTGACGTAGGGGGAGAGAACGTGGAGGTGTCCTCATGCGCCTCGACGACTGATGTTTTCGTCAGGAGTTCCAATGCCTGCCGGGCCTTGGGGGTCACCTCGGGCAGCAGCCCTTCGTGCGCCCGGCTGACGCAGACCCGCGGGGTGTCGTCGGTGCACACCAGTTCCTGGGCGACCGGGTCGAGCGTCCCTCGGTCGTAGGCATCACCGGTCGGCACCACCAGGGCCGTGCCCGTGGCCCCGATGACCAGCGGCACCAGCGCGGCGAACGCGAACTTGCGGTTTTGGACGGCGAAGAGCACGACGCCGGCCACCGCGACCGCGGCCATCCAGAGCGCCTGGGCGGCGCTGACTCCGCCGTCGACGGTGTCGTAGTCGCTGAACACGCTCATCCCCATGGCCGGGGAGAACGCCGCCGTGAATCCGCGGTCCGGAAGGGCGTGGGGCGCGAGTATCAGTAGCGCGAAGCCGATCACGGCCAGCGCAGGCGCGGTGGCGAGCTCCGGCACCAGGCGTCCGACGGCCAACCCGAGCCAGACCGAGGCGATCATCGCGACCAGCCCGACGGCCACGACGACAAACGCGGCCGGCGGCAGGTAGCGCGCCGTGTCGGCAATCCGTGGTGCCGCCGCGAGGAGCGTGACCAGGTAGGCGACGAGCACCGCCAGGGCCATCGTGGCCAGGATCGGCAGCATGCGCTGCGCTCTCGGGCGGGGCACGGCGGCGAGCAGTTCGGCGACGTCCGCCCGGTGCTCGCGATAGGACTGCCAGGCGCCGGCGGCCATCGCAAGGGGCGAGAGGACCGCGAGGTATTCGCGCTGCGTCATGGCCAGCGCCATCCACCCTGTGGACCATCGTCCCGCGGTGGCCTGGAGGACGATCGTGCCGGCGATGGTGATCAGGAGCGCGGCGCCGAGGGCGGCTGAGCGCCGGATCTCGATGCCGACGATGCGGTTCATGAGTTGCTCCGATGCTGGCGCAGGGGTGCGGAGTAGCCACGCTTCGCCGGGCTGTAGTCGGGGGTGCCCCGGAAGACGCGTGGGCCTTCGTTCATGAGGATGACGTCGGTGCGGGCAGCGACGTCATCCTCGACGAGGTGGGTGGAGACCGGCGCACAGCTGTCGGCGCCGAGGTCACGCAGCAGGTCGCGGAAGTCGAGACGTTGTTCGCGGTCGTTCACGATCGCCTGGGCGATGCCGGCCCGGCGCAGCATGCCACCGGACAGCGTCTTCATCTTGGCGTCGGCCCTGGTGGTGAGACCCACCCGATCGATCGCGCGTTGCACGGCGTCGGGTATCGCGGTTCTGGGCATTTCCCTGAGCCAGGCCATGTACGCGACGAACTCGCGGACGGTGAACCGCGGGTGAAAGCCGAACTGCTGCGGCAGACACCCCCGTTTGCGACGCACCTCGCGCAGGTCGGCAGTCGGTGTCAAGTCGAGTCCGTCGACGGCCAGGTGCCGGCCGCCCGGGACACGCGGTCCTCTTGCGTGGACGAGCCGGGGATGAAGGCTTGGAGCCGTTTCGGCGGCACACACCGCTCGCATGGGTTCTCTCCTGTTGATCCTGTTGATGGGGGGTCAGTTGCCACTGGTCAGGCGACGGAAGTGCACGGCGGCGAGCGGTGTGATCGCGGCAAGGGCCACGGCCGCCACCACCCAATCGGCAGTGCTGCCCCGTTGCAGTGCCGGGGACAGGGACTGGGCCGCCGCACTCGACACCACACGCCAGACCGCCAGGTAGGTCTCCTGGAGCACGTCGGCGCCGACCACGGCGAAGTACTCCGATACAACTCGTCGAACGCCGCCTGGTCACCACCAGCGGCGTGACGCACGAGTTCTGCCTCGTCGAGGTCTGTCATGCCTTTCACGATCAGGAAGACGAAGCGACCGTCCCTTCAGGTTCTCGGACGCTTCAGCGGCTGCCGAAAGCAACAGCGCTTTACGCCGGGCGCGAGCTCGCCCAAATCGCCGACCGGCCCGAATCGCACCGTGGGCAACTGCCCTGCATCGCCTCGCGTACGGGGCCCCGCGCTCGCTGTCGGCGTCGTTATCCGGCGCCAAGTCGACCCTCACTGTGCAGGGGTTCGCCGAATCGTCGGCCTCGACGTCAGCAAGACGAGGTCGGTCCCGCGCCCATCGCGCATGTACGTGCCTCCTCCAGCGGGACTGGCGCTGCGGGCCAAGACGCGGTGCGCTGTCCGCAGTCCGAGCCGAGCAGCACCATGACCCGCACCCTGCTGAACATCGGCGGCACCGTCTGTACCCGTCACGACGGCGACAGCGAAGAGGCGTGCCGCCGTACGGTCGCCGCCTTGACCGCGCTGCCCGCGGACTACCGCACCGGCCTGATCCGCCGCCGCGCCCTGGACCTGTACCAGGCGATCCCCGCCCAGCACCACCACGAGCGCGCTGTACAGGAACTCCGGGACGCTCTCGCGGCCCGGCGCGGAACCCTGGGGCGGCGGCCCACTCCCCCTCTCTACAGGGCAGCCGACGGCCCACAGCTCACCAGGGGTTCGGGCAACCGCGCCGTGGGACGGACCTGTCCCGCTGCAGCTGTTGGTCAGAGGGGAACCCCGCGGGGCCGCACATGCAACCCCGCAGGCGGCCGTCCGCCGGACAAGAACCCTGCCCTCACCCTCGGGGGCGGCCCTGACGTGAGGCAGGACGAGAGAAGAAGCCTGGCTCGACGTCCTGGACCTCAGCGATGCCGGAGGGGTGGTAGAGCTGCTCCAGCAGACGGCCCACCCGATCCGCCTCCCCACGGGCCTGCGCAAGGACATCTCCGCGCTCCGCAACGAGCCGGACGTAGATGGGATTCAGAGCCGCGGACATGCCGTCTGTCGTCATGCCGGCACCCTACGGCGCACCACTGACAGCGCCGTCTTGCCTGACCGCCCCGGACCGGGATGCCCAAACCGACCACAACGCACCGCGTGAGCCCAGACGGTCTGCGCAGATACCCGGCACGCAAAACGCGATAACTGTCCCTGACAAAGCTGTCGGACGTGGCGGTGGGTGATCACGCAGATTCCGAGTCCAAGGAACGCTTCGTGGATGTCGTCGCGTCGTTCCCAGCGGATGCGCAAGCGGCGGAATCCGTGGGGGCAGGCGATCGTGAGCTCGACGACATAACGCAAGATGCCCAGGCCAGTGCCGTGCGGTTCACCTCGCTTCGCGATCACGGGACGCATCCCGCGCTGCCAGAGCAGGCGGCGGTACTTGTCGTGGTCGTAGCCGCGGCCCGCCAGCAGCGCGTCAGAGCGTCGGCGCGGTCTGCCGGCCCGACCGGCGACGGCCGGGATCTTTCGAGCAAGGGCAGAGGCTGGGTCACGTCGTTGCGGTTGCCTTCAGCGAGACCGCGAGCGGGATGCCCTGCCCGTCGACGATGAGGTGGTGCTTGCTGCCCAGCCGTGCGCGGTCGACCGGTCTGGGTCCACCTTTGGGCCCCGCCGGGCAGCCCTGACGTGAGAGGAGTCGATCACCGCCCGGGACCAGTCCAGTTCGTCCCTCGACCGCAGCTTCTCCGGCAGCAGCATGTGCTGCTGGTCCCAGACGCCGGCCTCGTTCCAGGCGGCCAGACGCCACCAGCAGGTCATCCCCGAACCGAAGCCCAGCGCCTGGGGCAAGTACGCCCACTGGATGCCGGTGTGCCGCACGAACCGGATCCCGCACAGCGCCTGCCGGTCCGGCACCCGCGGCCGCCCCTCGACCAGCTTCGGTGCCGGCTCGGGCAGCAACGGCTCGATGAGCGACCACGTTGTAAGAGACCGCGCTTGGCTGTACCTGCCGCAGGGCCGGAGCGGCTTCGAGGTTTCGCCCGCCGTTGCCGGTTACGGGCTGAACCGTCTTCACTTTTGGTCGCGCAGGAAGGCAGGGATCTCGTCGCGGGTCGGGTAGTCCGGCAGGGGTGCCGGCTTGTCCTGGAGGAACGCGGTGATGACGGCGACGGCCCGGTCGTTGTTGTCGTCGAGGCCGTTCCACATGTGGTGTCCGACTCCGGGCATGTACTGCGTGCGCTGGATGGCGGGGTCATTGGCAAGGACGGTGGTCTCCCATTGACGGACCTGGGAGGAGCACTCGGCGATCATCAGCATCGCGGGGGTCCGGGAGCGCCTCAGTTGGGGGGCGATGGAGGGCGAGTCCTTGACCGTCCGCTGGATGCGGAGGCTGGCGGCGGGGCTGAAGGAGAAGTTCTGTGCGGTGTCCTCGGCGGGGATGCGGTGAGCGTCGCGCGCGCAGTAGGCGGATGCGGTGTCGGTGCCGAGGTCTGCAGCGGTGAAGGCGTTGTCGCCCTCGGCCTGTCCGATCAGTCCGGTGTCGGGGGTGAGGAGTCCGAGTCGCATGAGGCCGAACGCCACGGCGTACCGGGGGACGTGCGTCGATCGCGGTCCGGTCAGGACCGGCGCGAGCCCCCGTGCGGATGCGCGGCCCTTGTGCCCGGCGATGTGTGCGGTGGGGCCGTCCATGGGGCCGGGCTCAGCGATGATCGCCCGGTGCAGGCGTGCGGCAACGCGCGGGTCGGCCAGGGCTCGGGTGAGCACGGCCCCGCCTGAGGAGAATCCGAGGATGTCGACCTCGCCCTTGTTCAGACGGTCGACGAAGGCGGCGAGGTCGCGGACCGACCTGGTGATCGTGTACTGGCTCATGGGGAGCAGGTCGCTTCGTCCGCCACCGGCCTGTTCGTAGGCGTAGATGTCGTAGCCCTGGCGTGCCAGGAGTCGCAGGAACCGGTGGTCGAGCAGTGAGATGCCGCGGACCGGTCCGCCGTTGAGGTACACGAGCGGGATCGGGTGCCGGGCGCCGGGGTTCGCGGGCGGGTAGTGGTAGACCGCTACCCGGCTGCCTGTGGCCAGACTCCAGTGCTGCGTGGCCACGAACGGTAGAGCGGGCGGGTACTGCCGGGCCGTCGGCACGGTCGGGATGCAGACCGTCGCTGTCAGGGCCGCGGCGACGACCACCGGCAGGAACGGCACGAGTCGCGCCGGCCAGGTGCGGCGCCGGCCCCGCCACAGCGCGAGGACAGTCCCGGCCCCGAGGGTCGTCAGCCACGCGGCGAGCCCCGAACCTGCCCCGTCCGTGAGGGAGATCAGTGCGAGGAAGAAGACGACCAGCGTCGCGACGGCGGCCAGGGCCACCAGTAAGCGCCCGGTGAAGCGGACCGGGCGTATGGCGGACTTGGGCACGGCGGACCTCCGACAGTTTTAAAACGCTGTTTCAAAACGACGTTATCAGAGGGGGTAGGCTGCTGGCCGTGGGTAGGCCGAGAACAAACGACGAGGTCGTCAAAGAACGGCTCGTGGAGTGCGCGACGGAGATGCTCGCCACCCGTCCGCGAGAGTCGGTCACGGTCCGCGCCGTGGCCGCCGCTGCCGAGGCGTCGACGACGGCGGTGTACTCCTTGTTCGGCGGCAAGGACGGGCTGATCGGTGCCGTGCGCGACAAAGCCGTCGCCGGCCTGTTCCAGGACCTGTCGGCGGTGCAGACCTCCGCGGCGGACCCGCTCGCCGACCTCTACGCACTGGCCGTCGCCTACCGTCGTTGGGGGCGCGGACACAGCCACCTGTACACGGTCCTGTTCGGTGGTGTGCAGCCCTTCGCCCCGTCAGGAGAGGTCGGTGCCAGTGACCCGATCCGTCCGCTCCTCGCGGCGATCGATCGCGCCTTGACGGCGTCCGTCCTCGCCGGCGACGCAACCTCGATCGCCCTGTCGATGTGGGCAACCATGCACGGGCTCGTGACCCTCGAACTGGCCGGAGCCCTCGACGCCACCACGGCCGAGGCCGCATTCCGCTCGACGATTCACGCCACGCTGCGCGGATGGACGACCCCCGAGGTGTTCCGCAGCGTTCGCCAGGCCGAACTCGCTCGGCGACAGGATCAGGACCGATATCCGCACTCTGCCGATCTTGGCTGAAGCATGGGTGCGTGGTCGGTGAGGACCGGCATGCCAACGGCAACCAGGGGCTTGCAGCGATGGGCCAGACGGGGCTTCCTGGTGATCGGATTGATGGTGCCCATAGTCAAGCCGGACACCGTTCGCGCAGCATTCGGGACCTTGACCGCCGCCCCCAAGCCACAGCGCGAAGTCCCGACCTTCGGCGGAGGGCGCGCCTGGTTCCACGGAACATCGACCACCTGGCCGGGATAGCCGCAACTCGCTCAGGTATTGGCGCCTCGCGCCGTTACCTGTCGGCGGTCGATCACCTCGCCGTCTCGGACGACCAGCAGCTCATCGGCGAGATTCACCGGCGCGCAGATGTGACGGGGGACGACGGCAACCACCGAACCAAGGCCGGTCGGAACCGGGGACCTTGCTACCGGCATCCAGAAGAAAGCAGCCCGGAACGGGCACGATGATGACCGTCACCACGACGGCCAGCGCCAGATCCCCCATCCCACAGGTGCCGATGGCCGGCTGCGCACGTGGCCCAGGACCACAGCGATCCCCGTACTGAAGCACAGCACCATGGCCTCGCCGGATGGAGGTCCTTGTCGAGGCGCGCCGGCTGGCGTCGAAAGTGACGTGCGAGAGCCTGCAGGAGTTGGTCAAGGTCGGGGGAGGCCACAGCCCGGGTGAAGCCGACGAACGTGCACGTCGACCGGACCTGAGAACAGCCCGGGGGTGGCCCCTGCCGGTCAAGCCAGGGCTGTAGAGCCCGTCACTTCGTGACCGAGTACGAGTGCGCGCCGGTCCCGGCCAGGGCTCCCCCGTCGATGATCAGGTACTCGTCGCGGATCGGACGGCCCGCGAACCAGGACTCCAGAATCTCCCGGGTGCCGGCCGCGTACCGCGCCTGAGCGGAGAGGGAGGAGCCCGAGATGTGCGGGGTCATGCCGTGGTGGGGCATGGTGCGCCAGGGGTGGTCGGCAAGGGCGGGCTGCGGATACCAGACATCGCCCGCGTACCCGGCGAGCTGGCCGCTGCGCAGGGCGCGGTCGATGGCGTCCCGGTCGGCGATCTTCGCCCGGGCGGTGTTGATGAGGTAGGTGCCGCGCTTCATCGTCGCGAGCAGCTCGTCGCCGAACAGACCCTCGGTCTCCGGGTGGAGGGGCGCGTTGATGGTGACGACGTCGCAGTGCGGGACCATGTCGGCCGCGCTCTCGTGCCAGACAAGGCCCAGCTCCCGCTCGACGTCCTCTGCCAGCCGGTGCCGGTCGGTGTAGTGCAGCTTCACGTCGAAGGGCGCGAGGCGCCGCAGCACGGCGAGGCCGATGCGGCCGGCGGCCACCGTGCCGACGTGCATGCCTTCGAGGTCGTACGAGCGGGCCACGCAGTCCGCGATGTTCCAGCCGCCGTCGAGCACCACCTGATGCGAGGGCAGGTAGTTGCGGACCAGGGAGAGCGTCATCATCACCACGTGTTCGGCGACGCTGATGCTGTTGCAGTACGTGACCTCGGCGACCGTCACTCCGTGGGCGATGGCCGCGTCCAGGTCGACGTGGTCGGAGCCGATGCCCGCCGTGACCGCGAGCTTCAGGTTCTTCGCGGCGGCGATGCGCTCCGGCGTGAGGTACGCCGGCCAGAACGGCTGCGAGATGACGATGTCCGCGTCGGCCAGCTCGCGGTCGAAGACGGACCCGTCGCCGTCCTTGTCGGAGGTGACGACGAGGGTGTGGCCGGCCTTCTCCAGGTAGGTGCGCAGGCCGAGTTCGCCGGAGACGCTGCCGAGGAGGTGGCCCGGGGTGAAGTCGACGGCCTCGGGGGTCGGGGTGGCCTGGCCGCCGGGGTAGTGGTCGATGGCGGGGAGGTCGTCGCGGGCGTACTCGGTGGGGTATCCGTCGGTGGGGTCGTCGTACAGGACGCAGAGCACCTTGGCCATGTCGCGGCTCCTCAACTGGCGTTGCGGGAAGGTGCCGTTCACGATCCTCGGGGTCGTTCGCCCTGGTCAAAGCGTTCTTCGCTATGGGCGGATAGACCGCCTCTATCAGCCGCGTCCGCCCAGGTAGGAGTGGAGCAGTTCGTCCAGGGCGTCGCGTACCCCTGCCTCGCGGGCCACCGTCACCAGGGCGTCGGCGAGGACCGAGGTGGGCTCGGTGCGGGCGATGACCAGTCCGACTCGGGGGCCGTGTGCGGGTCCCTCGAGCGGGACCACGCGCATCCCGTCGGGGACGCCGAACAGGTGGAGCCACGCGTGCGAGATGACGCAGGACCAGCGTCCGCCGGGGAGGTGGGCGTAGAGTCCGGCGACGCTGTCCGACTCGATCGCCGGGGCGGCCGTGGCGCCGTCGGCGGCGAAGCACTCGTCGATGATGCGCCGGTTGCGCATCCGGGAGTTGAGCAGGCACAGGGGCAGCGTGGCGGCCTGGGACCAGCTCGCCGTGCCGCAGTCGCCGAGCGGGCCGTCGACGGGAGTGAGCAGGACGTACCGCTCCTCGTACAGCGGGAAGCGGCGCACCTGGCGCAGGGTGTCGTCGTCCAGGTAGGTCATCGCCGCGTCCAGCTCGAACTCGGCGAGGCCGTGTCTGATCTCTTCCGACGACAGTGACTCCAGCGTCACGCCGGCGCATGGATGGCGTTCGCAGAACGGGGTCGTCAGCAGGGAGGCGACGGGCAGCGCGGTCGGTACGACGCCGAGGCGCACCGTGCCGGTCAGGCCGCCTCTCAGGGTGGACAGCTCCTGTTGCAGGGAGTCGCGTTCGGCGAGAATGCGGTGCGCCCACGCCAGGACCACCTCGCCCTCGGGGGTCAGTCCCTCGTACTTCCTGCCCCGTCGCACGATCGACACGTCCAGCTCGTGTTCCAGGCGCCGTATCGCGGCGGACAGTGAGGGCTGCGAGACGTAGCAGGCCGCTGCCGCGCGGGCGAAGTGGCGTTCGCGGGCGAGCGCGACGAGGTACTCCAGCTGGCGCAGCAGCATGCGCGGCCTCCGAGGGGCGAGGGCACGGATAGGGTTCGAGGGTGCCGATGTCCAGCATGGGCCAGGCCGCGCGCCTGCTGAGGGTGAGTCCGGAGACCGTGCGCCGCTGGGCCGATGCCGGGCGGCTGGCGATGACCCGGGACGGTCGGTCAGGGTCCTCCGGCGGCGCACGGCCTCGGGGCACCGCATTTCAGCCCTCTGACTGATGAGCAGGCCGAGGCGTACGGGAAGTTCACGGAGGAGCCGACCCGCCCCGAACTGGAGCGGTTCTTCTTCCTGGACGGCCTCGAGCGGGATCTGATCGCGCGGCGCCGCTCGGTACAGCTTCACCGCCTCCGTCCCGGCCGGCGGCGGCCCGGGAACGCCGCGTGCCCCGGACGCCGCAGAGCTCGACGAGGACGGCACCGGAGACTGACCGCGGTCAGGGGTTTCTCGGGCTTCTTCGGCGGCGGGAGTGACCATGGCGTCCGGGCCGGTACGGGCGGCGTTCGTCACCGGCCTCGCCGCCCTGGTCCTGCCGCGGCGGCCGGACGGGACTCCGGCCACCGAGGACGGCGACGGACGAGGCCGTGCGGATCACCCGGACAGCCGGCCCTGTTCAGAGGCCGACGCGGTGCTGCTCATCCCCACCGCCGCCGCAGGCTCCCGCACGGACAGCGCCTCGCCCCGGTCCTCTGTGGCGCGCCTCCCATCCCCCGCCCCCCGTCGGAGTGCCGCGCGGTACACAGCCCCAACTCGGGTTTCGCCGCGAAGAAGCTCACGACGGACCGCGCCGGTCGCGCCAAGCGCGGTAGGCGGGTACGGCGTCGGCCTGGGTCCGGTACGCGGCGAGGAGGGCGTCGCGGATGCGTGGGGCGCGCTGGGCCACCGGTTCGGTGTCGGACCAGAGGAGGCGTTCGCGGACCCACATCGGGTCTCCGGCGAGCGGGCGGACCACGGCGTTCTCGCGTTCCACCGTGATCGCGCGGCAGAGCGAGACCCCGTACCCCTGGCTGATCAGTGAGAAGACCACGCTGGCGTGGGTCTGCTGGATCCGCCTGGGTGCGAACCCTGCCCGGCGGCAGGCGTCGCGGAACATCGCCCGCATCCGTATGTCCTTGCCGTCCCCGGGCAGCCACTGCTCGCCCGCCAGCGCGGCCAGCGGGATCTCGGTCCGGTCCGCCAGCGGGTGGTCCTTGGCCAGCAGGACGAACACGGGCTCGACCACCAGCACGGCCTCGGTCAGCCCGTCCGGCGCGGGCAGCTCGTAGCCGGGGTAGTCGGCGCTCAGCCCGATCTCCAGTCGCGATTCGGCCAGCAGTTCGAGCAGCGCCTCGTCCGAGTCGCTGAGGTGCAGGGACACCTCGGCGTCCGGCAGCAGCTGTCTGCTGACCGTCACCAGCGCCGCGGCCATCGGACCGGCGGTGGCACCGAGGCGGAGCGTGGTCAGGCCGGTCTCGTCGGCGTCCCGGCGTCGTACGTCACGCATCAGGTCGTCATGGAGGCCGGTGATCAGTTGCGCGTGGGACAGCACGATCGCGCCGAGCGCGGTCGGTGTCGCCCCGCTTCCGTCGCGGGTGAAGAGCGGACCGCCGAGCAGGCGCTCGATCCGTTGCAGCTGCCCGGTGACGGCCGGCTGGCTGTGGCCGAGCAGCACCGAGGCGCGGCTGATGCTTCCCGTCTCGGCGATCGCCGAGACGACGCGGAGGTGGCGGATCTCCAGATCCATAACGCGATGCTATGGCCAACTCGGAGTACCTGCACGGCTGTTCGGATCACAGACTTTCGCTGACGCATCTGCGAGGGGAGATTCATGTCCAGACTTCGGCGCCTGACCGGTCCGGCGCTCACCGTCACCCTGCTGGCCGGAGGCCTGACCGGCAGCCTGACCTCCACCGCGACAGCGGGCCCCGCGCCCGGCCCTGGCCCGGCCGACTGGACCGTCGGCGGGTCACCGGCCGTGCCGACCTCTGGGTTACCCGCCACGTCGTCGAAGGGCAGCTGGGTCACCCTGCTGACCGGCGACCGGGTCTACGTCGACGGCGACCGCGTCTCGCTCGACCCGGCGCCCGGCCGCGAGCGGATCGGGTTCAGCCAGAGCACGCGCGACGGCCACCAGTACGTCATCCCCAACGACGCCCTCCGCCTGGTCTCCAGCAAGCAGGTCGACCTGCGGCTGTTCGACGTCACCGGGCTGGTGCGGGACAGGTACGACGACGCGCACGCCGCCGAGCTTCCCACGATCGTCTCGTACGGCTCGGCGAAGGCCGCGCCGAAGATCCGGTCCGCCCGGATCACCCGCGCGCTGCCCGCTCTGCGCGCGGCGGCCGTCGAGGTCCGCAAGGCTGAAGCGGGCGCCTTCTGGAAGGAGATCAAGGCGGCCGACGGCGTCCGGCACGTCTGGCTCGACGGCAGACGCGAGGTCCAACTCGACCAGAGCGTCCCGCAGATCGGCGCCCCCACCGCCTGGGCTGCCGGGTACGACGGAAACGGCGTGAAGGTGGCCGTCCTGGACACCGGGATCGACGACACCCACCCGGACGTCGCCGACCGGATCCTTGAGGAGCGGAACTTCAGCGACGCGGCCGACACCACCGACGAGGTCGGACACGGCACGCACGTCGCCTCCACCATCGTCGGCAGCGGAGCCGCGTCGGACGGGAAGTACAAGGGTGTCGCGCCCAGGGCGAAGCTGCTGATCGGGAAGGTCTGCTCCACCCGGACCTGCGCCGAGTCCGCCATCCTGGCCGGCATGGAGTGGGCCGCGCCGAAGGCCGACGTGATCAACATGAGCCTCGGCGGCACCGACTTCCCGGGGGTCGACGTCCTCGAAGAGGCCGTGAACCGACTGACCGCCCAGACGGGCGCCCTGTTCGTCGTCGCCGCGGGCAACAACGGCCAGGACGGCGCCGTCTCCTCCCCGGCCACGGCCGACGCGGCCCTCGCGGTCGGTGCGGTCGACAAGCAGGACAACCTGGCCGACTTCTCCAACCGCGGCCCGCGCGTCGACGGCGCGATCAAACCGGACGTCACCGCACCGGGCGTCGGCATCGTCGCGGCGCTCTCCAAGAACTCGGACTATCCGCAGTACTCCCCCGGCTACACCCAGCTCAGCGGAACCTCGATGGCCACCCCGCACGTGGCCGGCGCGGCGGCCCTGCTCAAACAGCAGCACCCCACCTGGTCGGGCTCCGACCTTAAGGCCGCGCTGATGTCGGCCGCACAGCCCAATCCGGCGCTCACCGTGTTCCAGCAGGGCGCCGGGCGTGTCGACGTCGCCCGTGCCGTACGGCAGAGCATCGTGCCCGGCGTGTCGAGCCTGGCCCTGGGCACCCAGGCCTGGCCTGCCGACGACGACACCCCCGTCACCAGAACCGTCACCTACCGCAACGACGGCTCCACGCCGGTCACCCTCGACCTGTCGACCACCGCCGTGGCCCCGGACGGGACGGCCGGTCCGGCCGGCCTGTTCACGGTCAGCCCGGCACGGCTGCTCGTCCCGGCCGGGTCGACGGCGGACGCCGTACTGACCGCGGACACCTCCGTGCAGTCGGCGACCGGCACCTTCACCGGGGTCCTCCAGGCGTCCGGCGCGGACGGCGTCTCGGTCCGGACACCCCTGACCATCACCAAGGGCCACGAGACCCGCACGCTCACCTTCAGGCTCACCGACCGCACCGGCGCACCGGCGAGCGACTACGCGCTCTGGGCCGTCGGACTGGACCTCGACGTCATCCAGTTCCCGTACGACGCCTCGGGAACCGTGTCCGTGAAGGTCCGGCCGGGCCGCTACCACATCCAGGCGCAGGTGGTCAGCCCGGACGGCAGCTCGACCCTGCTGGTCCAGCCGTCGTTCACCGTCGGCCACGACGACGACGGCGTCCTCGCCCTGGACGCTCGCGCGGGCACCCCGGTGTCGGTCACCGTGCCCAGGTCCTCCGCGCGGACCAAGCTGGCCGCGGTCGGACTGACCCGCAGGCTGCCTCGCGGCTACTCGGTCGACACCAGGATCATCGGCTCCGACTTCGCCAAGCTGTACACGGCCGACCTCGGCGACGAGGTGACCGCGGACGAGGGCACGATGGTCTCCGACGTCACCAGCCGCTGGGCCGAGCCGACTTCGGACGGCACGTTCTTCGACTCGCCGTACGAGTACGACATCGTCGGCTTCGTCCGCGGCCGGTTCCTCACCGACTACCGGCACACCGTCCGGCGGAGCGAACTGGCCACCGTGACCACCCGCAACCACAGCGTGTGGCCGACCGGGCAGACGGGCTACATGCACAACTGGGGCTTCCCCGCCGAGGGCGGCAGCGCCATCTCGGCGGCGATCCAGTACCACGTGCCCGGCGTGCGGACCATCTACTACAGCGCGAGCGGCGTGACCTGGAACAACCGTTGGGACATCATCGGCGCGAGCCAAACCCAGTTCTGGTACGACGACACGACCTGGCGGCCCGGCAAGCGCTACACGGTCGACTGGCAACGCGGCCCGGCGGGACCGAAGTTCAACGCCCGCACCTATGTCGCCCGGGTCGGCAACACCGTCCTCCTCAACGTCCCACCGTTCGGCGACGACTCCGGCCACACCGGCTACTCGCTGCTGGACAGGGGCCGGGTCGGCTTCTACCGGGACGGCGTGAAACTGGCGGAGATCCCGAAGTACTTCTACGACGCCAGCGGGCCGGTCCCTGCTGCCGAGTCGTCGTACCGTCTGGAGTATGACGTCGACCGCGCCACCGGTTTCGACGCGTCGACGCGGATCAGCGGTTCGTGGACCTTCAAGTCCGGCGAGGTCGGCACCGACCAGTGGACCTATCTGCCACTGTCGTCGTTCTCGTTCACCCCGACGGTCGACCTGGCCAACAGCGCGCCCGGCGGCAGGCCGTACCTGGTGCCGGTCAGCCTCGAGCCCCAGCCGGGTTCGACACCGTCCGCCACCCGCCGGATCAGCGTGGACGTCTCCTACGACGAGGGCGCCACCTGGCATCGGGCCACCCTCCACCGAACCGGAACCAGCACCTGGCTGGCGGCGCTGCACCACCCCGCCAAGGGTTCGGTCTCCTTCCGGGCCAGCGCGGTCCGGGCCGACGGGGGCACGGTCGACTACACCGTGATCCGCGCGTACAGCCTGCGCTGAGACCGTGTGTGCCATGGGCGCCCCCCCCAGCGGGCGCCCATGGCATCTGTACGGCCGGGCGGTGGAGCAGTTGCTCGCGACCGCCGCCAGGAACTCCTGATGGACTCCTGAGCTGCGGGCTGAGCAGAAGTCATGGAGGCGCACCGGCACATGGGTCCAGGCCCCGGCGCGTCGGCGATCCGCCGGCAGTGGCTGGACCGCGCATCAAGCCGTTCCGCGGCGGTCAGATCCGCTGGATCAGGAGCACCACGATCCAGCCGAGCATGAGCAGGTCGAAGATGGCTGCGAGTCCGCAGCCGACATTCAGGCAGCCGTCTCCACGAGTCGTCAGATCTCCGTCCACATGATCCTCATTCTCCCGGATCTGTGCCACAAGGTATGGCCGACCCGTCGATTCGGCGGTCAAGGGTCGAGGGTCGAGGGTCGAGCCAAGCCGGTCACCTCCCGCCGGGGATTCGCAGACCCGGGCGGGCACGCGTGGACCGGCCGGGCGGGCGTCAGGCCGCCTTGGGGAAGTCCTTGCGCTTGATCTTGGCACGGCGGCCGTCGGGGTGGTGGAACACGATCCCCTCCGCCAGGCTGCCCGGCGCGTAGCGGCTCTCCAGCTCGGCGAGGAACTCCCGCAGGCCCTCGTAGCTGCGCGGCGCCGCCTCGTAGACCGGCACCTCCAGGTTGAACGGGACACAGAGCCAGCCGTCCAGCTTCAGCGGGTTGCCCTGGATGCGCGGACCGAGAGCCTCACAGGCGTGCTCGCCATCCGGCCAGGTGGTCACGTCGGTGCTGCGGGCCGCGGCCAGGATCCACTTGTCCTCGGGGCCGTGCTCGTCGGTGTCGACGTACCAGCCGTCGACGATGCCCTGCTGCTTCTGCGCCTTGTCCGGGTTGCGCCGCTTCTCCACCCGAACCAGGTGGCCCCCGCGGATGGTCAGGCGGACATTGGTGCCGTCCAGCTTCTCGGTGGGCGCGCCCTCCCCCGCGAACACCCAGGCGCACTCGGGGCGCGCGCGGTCCACGACGCGAAAGTCGCCGCCCCGCTCGAACATCGTGGGGATCTTCTCCATGACCCGCCTGCCTCTCCTGACCTGTCCGACCAGTTCCTCGTGCGTGATCGCCCCCGCGGCCAGGCCACTCGCCAACGACCGCACCAGGTCCGCGACGGAGACCCCGGCGTCCACCGCGACGTGCTTCAGCGCCTTCTTCTCCTCCGGCGAGACCCAGGCGACCAGCCGCGACCAGCCGTCCGGCGGGATCCAGCGCGCCAGCCGCTCCGGATCCTTCCGCGGCCGGCCCCGGCGTCTGACCTCTTCTTCCATGCCGTGAGCCTAGAAGCCGACTTGATGTTGTGTCAATTGGCATAACGGAAATTGCACTGACCGGGAGTCAGCCCGTCGTCACCGAGCCTCTGGTCCTTGGGAGCGATCATCATGAGGAACCCGGAAATCGCCCCGGCCTGCCCACCACCAGCGGGTCGGCCAGGGTGGGAGAGTCGCTGGTCAACCACCCACAGCAGTTCCCCGCCTTCCGTCGCAGATTGGCGTGTTCACGCAGACGGGGACGGGGTGTCAGCAGCCCATACTGTGGTCTGGACCAGCCGGGCGTGCCGTCCGGCCGGCACAGACAGCGGCGTGCCGGGCCCAGCCCTCGCGCCCACACATTCCGAAGAGACTCCCGCATGAGCGGATTACGGATGACCGGACGCCTCCGATCGCTGGCCCTCGTCCTGGCCGCAGGCGCATTCATGGTCGGCGGCCTGTCCAGTACCGCGGCGTACGCGTCGGAATCCGCCCCGCTGAGCGCCGAACCGCAGCTCGGCATCCAGTTCAACCCCGACGGCACGGGTCAGTGCGAAGGGAGGACCGGGGAGCAGTGGGCCACCTCGCCGAACTGGACGGAGGCCATCCGCTTCGACACCGACAACCGTCCCGGCGGCTGTCAGCTGGCGTTCGGCGTCACCGACCCGGACGGCACCCTCGCGGGCTCCTCCATCAGCTATCAACTCACCCGGAGCGCCGGCGGCGTAGGCCAGTGCGGGGACAACCTGGGTGTCAACCCGGTGCCGATGCTGCCGATCCCGGTGTTCGGGACACCGGTCAGGATCGACACCGACAGCCAGCCGGGCTGGTGCAACCTCACTTTCGCCGTGACGGGCAGGATCGTCCTCGACGTTCAGCTCTATGCCGACGGTGAGGCAGGCCAGTGCTCGGACGCCTCGCCCGTGACCCACTCGGCCTTCGTCGGCTCTCCGGTCACAGTGAAGATCGACACCGACGGACGCTCCGGCGGCTGCCAGTTCCTGCTGCGCCTGCGGCACTTCTGACACCCCGTGCCCCCGGTTGAGTGCCACCTCTGCGGTGCGGCACCCCTCCGGGACTCAAGTGCCGGGCCGCATACCCGTCGCGGTCCGGCACCTGTGCCGGCCTCATTACGCCCTGGGCGGCAGCGCTCTGGCCCGGGCCCGCCGCCGCGGAGACGGCCCAGGCAGCCTCAGGGAGGCAGGCGGAAGAGCAGCGTTTATCAGGCAGGTCGGGGGGCACTGCCCACGATGGCCGGCGCGCCCTTGGACTTCCCCCAACCGTTCTCGCGAGGAGGAGCTGGACCTCCAGCTCGCAGGTCGTCTCGCGGCGCTGCCCGCCACCGCGCCCTCCGCCGACCTGGACACCGCGGCCGCCCGGCTCGCGCAGCAGGTCTCGCGCGGGGAGGACGGACGCCGGTCCGCCCGGCCGCCGCCGCCGAGCCGCGCCTCACCGTGTTGCACGAGCGGGCGATCGCCCTGGCGGGCCGCGTCCTCCTGGTCGCCGCGTCCCGCGCGGACACCACGGCGGCGATCCTGGCGGCCCGGCGCACGGCAGCGCACACGGCCCCCCTGACGGGACCGAAGGAACTGAGCACGGCCGGCTGAACCCCCCGAACGGACCCGGTCCGCGTGCACCCGCAGCGACGCGCGGACCGGCCGCCAGGCACCGCGGCGGCTTCCCGCCCCTCAGGGGGAGTTACGCAGGGGCGTTGCAGGGCCGGGGCTGGTGTGTCGCCGTCCGTTCACCAGGAACACCCGGGAATGTGGGGTTCCGGGAGCAGGCTCCACCTGTGAGACGAATCATGGGAATCGTCCTCGCGGTACTGCTGATGGCGGGTGTGGTGGTCGCCGTCGTCGCGGGTCGCAGCGATGAGGACAAGGGCACGGCAACGAAGACCGTGCGGACGGTGATCGGGTCGGAGAAGGCGGAGTTCTTCGCGGATCCGGACGTGGTGAAGGCCCTCGCCGCCAAGGGCTACACCGTCAAGGCCGAGACCTCCGGGTCCTGGGCCATGGAAGGGTTGAACCTCAAGGGCTACGACCTCGCGTTCCCCAGCAGCCAGGCGCCCGCCGTCGAGCTCGCGGCCAAGTACAAGGTGCAGGGGACCCTCCCCCGCCCCTTCTACTCGCCCCTCGTCGTCGTGGCGCACAAGAGCGCCGCCGGAGTGCTCGCGGCCAACGGCCTGGCCACCCTGGACGCCGCGCACCGCGGCACCCTGAAGATGGCCGCCTATCTGGACGCGGCCCGCGCCGACCGGACCTGGCAGCAGCTCAAGGGCGCCGGGAGGTACGGGGAGCTGACCGGCACCCTCTACCTCTCCAGCACCGACCCGGAGACCTCCAACTCCGGCGCGCTCTATCTCGCCGCCGCCTCCTACGTCGCCAACGGCGGCAAGGTCGTCGCGAGCACCGCCGAGGTCGACAGGACCGCGCCGCTGCTGCACAAGCTGGTCAGCGTCCAGGGCGCCCAGCAGTCCAGCACGGACGCGGCTTTCCGGGACTTCGTCAGCGGCGCCGGCAACCCGCTCGTCCTGGTCTACGAGTCGCAGGTCGCCTCCCTCCTCGCGGACGGGCAGCAGCCCGACGACCTGGTGGTCCTCTACCCGGACACCACCGTCAACAGCGACCACACCGCCGTGCCGCTCACCGAGAACGGCTCCGGACTCGCCCAGCTCCTGTCCACCGACCCGGGGTTGCGCAAGTTGGAGATCAGGCACGGGTTCCGCCCGCAGGGCGTCGCCGCCGAGTTCGCCTCGGCCGGCACCTACCTCAAGCAGCAACTGACCGGCGTCCGCCAGGCGCCCGTGCCCACCTCCGCGGTGCTGCACGAGCTGGCGCGACGGGCGCGCGGATAAGGGGGACAGCAGCAAATGAGCAGCACCGACAACGACTTCACCCTCACCCCGCCCGAGCCCGTCGCCGCCGTTCCGCGCGAGCGGGCCGGCGGACTCGTCCCCGTGGACGACGGCGTCCGCACCGACATGGCGGCCAAGGCAGCCACCTACGTCGACGGACTCGCCGCCCTCGACGCCCGCTCGCCCGAGTTCGTCGGCAAGGTCGGCGAGATCACCGCGCTCGGCGCGGGCGAGATGCGCACGGCCGCCGCACAGTCCAACCGCATGCTGGAGCGGACCGTCCGCAGCCTGCCCGACAAGGGCGGCGACGCCCAGTCGAAGGTGGCCGGCTCGCTGGTCGAACTCCGGCGCGTGGTCGAGGACCTGGACCCGCGGGACCTGTCGGCGAGCAAGGGCCGCAGGTTCCTCTCCAAGCTCCCCGGCGGCAACAAGCTCCGCGACCACGTCGCCAAGTACGCCTCCGCACAGGGCACGTTGAACAAGATCGTGGGCTCGCTGCGCGGCGGCCAGGACGAACTGCGGCGCGACAACGCCGCGTTGCAGACCGAGCGGGTCCGGCTCTGGGAGACCATGGGCAAGCTCCAGGAATACATCGTCCTGACCGACGCCCTGGACTCCGCCGTCGAGCAGCAGATCTCCGGCACCGAGCTCACCGACCCCGAGCGGGCCGACAGCCTGCGCGCCGACGTCCTCTTCCCGGTCCGGCAGAAGCACCAGGACCTGCTCACCCAGCTCGCGGTGTGCGCACAGGGCTACCTCGCCATGGACGTCGTCCGCCGCAACAACGACGAGCTGATCAAGGGCGTCGACCGGGCCGCCACGACCACCGTCTCGGCGTTGCGCATCTCGGTCATGCTGGCCTCCGCGCTCGACACCCAGAAGAAGGTCATCGAGCAGGTCAACGCCCTGCGCGGCACCACCGAGGACCTCATCCGGGGCAACGCGGAGATGCTGGCGACGCAGAGCGGGGAGATCCAGCGCATCGCCGCCGACCCGGCCGTCGGCGTCGAGACCCTGCGCTCCGCCTTCCAGCAGATCTACCGCACCCTCGACGCCATCGACACCTACAAGGTGCAGGCGACCGAGGCCATGGCGGTGACCGTCGAGAACCTGACGGCCGAACTCCAGCAGGCCGGCACCTACCTGGACCGCAGCCGCTCCCGCAGCGCGCTGGAAGGCGGCCTCTCATGAGACGACCCCCCAGGCCCCTACGGCCCCTTGGTCCCCTTCGGCCCCTTCGGCCCCTCCTCGCGCTGACCGCCCTCGCCGTCCTGCTCACCGCCTGCTCGGCGGTGGCCGACGGGGACGAGAAGGACCCCGCCGCGCCCCGGCCCGGCACCCTCCGCATCCTCGCCTCCAGCGAGCTGAGCGACATGACCCCCGTGCTGGAACAGGTCCGCAAGGACACCGGCGTCACGATCCGGCCCACCTACATGGGCACCCTCGACGCCGTGAACCTGCTGGCGAAGCCCGGCACGGACGGCAGGTACGACGCCGTGTGGCTGTCCTCCGACGACTATCTGCGGTTGCGCCCCGACGCGGCGAAGAAGATCGTGTCGGAGACGCCGATCATGTCCAGCCCGGTGGCCATCGGCGTGCGGACGGCGACCGTCGGCTCCCTCGGCTGGAAGCCCGAGCACGTCACCTGGTCGCAGATCGAACAGGCGGTCCAGGACGGCGAACTCACCTACGGCATGACCGACCCGGCGCGCTCCAACTCCGGTTTCTCCACGCTCGTCTCGGTCGCCTCGGCGCTCTCCGGAGCCCAGTCCGCGCTCACCGACGCGGATGTCGCGAAGGCGACCCCGAGACTGAAGGAGTTCTTCAAGGGGCAGCAGCTGACCTCGGGTTCGTCCGGCTGGCTGGCGAGCGCGTACGCCCGGCGCGGCGACGTCGACGCGCTCCTCAACTACGAGTCCGTACTCAAGGGCATCCCCGGGCTGACCGTGATCCGCCCCACCGACGGCGTCGTCACCGCCGACTACCCGCTCTCCTCCCTCGCCGCGACCGACGCGACGACCCGCGACAACGTCAAGCGGGTGACCGACGCGCTGCGCACGGAGGCCGTCCAGCGGCTGATCACCGCCAAGACGCACCGCCGGCCGGTCGTCGCCTCGGTGCCGCCCGCGGCCGGACTCGACACCGCCCGTCGGCGCGAACTGCCCTTCCCCGGGACCCGGTCCGTCGCCGACGGGCTCCTCGACGCCTATGAGAACGACCTGCGCCGCCCCTCCCGGACGGCGTACGTCCTCGACACCTCCGGCTCGATGCAGGGCGACCGGCTGCGCCGCCTCAAGACCGCCCTCACCGACCTGACCGGCGACTTCCGGGACCGCGAGGAGGTGACGCTGATGCCGTTCGGATCGGACGTGAAGAGCGTACGGACGCACGTCGTCAGCCCCACCGACCCCGACGCCGGGCTCGCCGCGATCCGCAAGGACACCAAGGAGCTGTCGGCCGACGGGGACACGGCCATCTACACGTCGCTGGAGAAGGCGTACGACCACCTCGGCGCCGACCGGGACGCGTTCACGTCGATCGTACTGATGACGGACGGCGAGAACACGGCGGGCGCGAAGGCCGCCGCCTTCGACGGCTTCTACAAGAGCCTCAGCGCCGATCGGCAGGACATCCCCGTCTTCCCCATCCTCTTCGGCGACTCCGACCGGGCGGAACTGGAACACATCGCCGAACTGACCGGCGGCCGCCTCTTCGACGCCCAGAAGGGCTCGCTGGACGGCGCCTTCGAGGAGATCCGTGGCTACCAGTAGGTTCGTCGGATACCTGGAGTCCCGCAAGAACATCGCCGGCAGCGCGGCGGGACTGGCCGGCCTGGTCCTGACCTTCACGGGCGTCGCGGGCCCGTACTGGCCGGTCGTGGTCGTCGGTCTCTACGGCGCGGGCGCGCTGATCGCCCCGCCGGAGCGGCCCCCGCTGCCCGACTTCCCGGACCCGTCCGCGCAGCTCGACGAAGTGCGCGGCGACTTCGAACGCCTCGGCGCCTACCTCGCGGAGGTCGACCTGCCCCCGGCCGCCGCGGGCCGCCTCGCCGAACTCACCGGCCTGCTGACCGCCCTCCTCGAGCCCGGCTGGGTCGCGGAGATCCTGGCCCAGGACCCGGAGGGCGTCCACACCCTGTCGAGAGCGGTGCGCCACGACGTTCCCGAGGCGGTCGACACCTTCGTACGAACGAGGTGGTGGACACGTTTGGCACCGGGCCAGGACCCCCCGGAGCGCCATCTGGAACGCCAGCTGACCCTGCTCCAGGAGGAGGCGGAGCAACTGGCGGGCGCGCTGCGGGAAACAGAGGCCAGACGCCAGGAAACCCACACGCGTTATCTGGAGGACCGCTCGCAGTAGCCGCCCCGGGAGACCGCGGGGCCGTATCGATCACCGGCGAAGGACCGTCCTACGTGGCCGGGGTTCCCGTCGGGACGGACGGGGAACACCACGACAGACCCACAGCCGCAAGCAGCCGCGGCACCGCCCGAACAGCAGCAGCAGCCCAGACAAGACAAGACCACACCGACCCACTCCGCCCCGACACGCGCAGGCCCGTGCCGATGATGGCGATTCTTGAAAGTGGTTCTGTCCGCGATCACGTGAATGCCGAGGTGCGGTCACCGCTCAGCCGGGAATGTCCTGGTCATGGGGGATGGGTGCTTATCGGTCGAGAGCGTGTTCTTTCCCGGGGCTGCGGGGGTGAGAGTGGAGCGTGTGGAGGTGCTGGCAGACCGCACGTTGCTCCAGGTCTCCAGTACGCATCTGTCGAGATCGTGCCCGGACTGCGGTCTCCCGTCGCGCCGAGTTCACAGCCGCTACGACCGGCGGTTGGACGATCGACCCGTCGCAGGTCAACGGACAGTGGCCCTGCTGACTGTGCGCCGCTTCTTCTGCGATGCCTCAACCTGCGTCCGACGGACGTTCGTTGAGCAGATCGACGGTGTGACCGAGCCTTATCAGCGGGCCAGCACCGGCCTGCGCCGCTGGCTGCACGCCATCGCGGCCGAGCTGGGCGGACGGCCCGGGGCACGGCTGTGCCGGACACTCTCCGTCCCCGCCGGGCGGATGAGACTGCTGCGGCACCTGCGCGCCCCGACAGTCGCGGACCAGGCCCCGCGAGTACTGGGCGTCGACGAGTTCGCCTTCCGCCGGGGCCGTCGCTACGGAACCATCCTGGTCGACGTCGAAACGCACCAGGTCGTCGACGTGCTGCCGGACCGAACCTCCGAGACCCTGGCCGCATGGCTGCGCCGACATGCCGGCGCCCAGGTCGTGTGCCGAGACCGAGCCAGCGCATACACCCGCGCCATCAAGGAAGCCGCCCCTGACGCCACTCAGGTGGCCGACCGGTGGCACCTGCTCCGCAATCTCTCCCTCGCCGTCGAACATGTCTGCCATCAGCACCGAACCTGCCTGCGCAAACACGCCGAACACCAACAGCGCACGCAGACGCGGCAGCCCACCCTCGATCTCCTGCCCGCCACACTGATCGTGGACCGCATCCGACGACGCCACGAGGAAATCAGCCGCATGGTCCAGACCGGCTACCCGATCAGTGAGATCGCCCGTCGTCTCGGCCTGGACCGCAAGACCGTCCGCCGCTACCGCGACACCGACCTCGACGTCCTCCTCGCATCCGCCCGCGACCGGCGCAACGTACCCCTGGACCGATTCAAGCCCTACCTCCAGGCCCAGTTCGCAGCCGGCTGCACCAACGCCACAGAGCTGTACCAGCAGATTCGCGAGCAAGACTTCCGCGGCGGCTACTCGACGCTCTCCCGCTACGTACGGACCCTGCGCGACGGCACGGCCGTCCCAACCCCAAACCCCATCCCGAATCCGCGGACCATCAGCGATCATGCGCCGGCGCGACGCGCTGTCGCCTCGCCAATCCGCTGACCTGGAACAAGCCCGCCTCGCATGCCCGGATATCACCCAGGCATGCAACCTCGCACGCGCCTTCACCGATATGGTTCGACACCGCCGCGGCCACCTGCTCGGCGAATGGATCCGCCAGGCGGAACGGTGTGATCAAGCACCGATCCGGTCCTTCGCCAGCTTTCTCCGACAGGACTTCGATGCCGTCACCGCCGGCCTCACTCTCGTCTACAGCTCCGGAGTCGTCGAAGGCCACGTCTGCAGAGTCAAGCTCCTGAAGAGGAGTATGTACGGCCGGGCGTCCTTCACCCTCCTGCGAGCGCGGATTCTCACGCATCACGGGTAGGAATGGACATCACGTTCCAGGCAACCTGCGACCACCACGGCGTAGCGGTGGTCCCAGGACATCTTCAACCTCGGCGGCCACCATCTCCAGAAACTCCTGGCCGAACAGGCACACCGACGACTCCCAGGGGTGCCCGAAGCTGCCAAGCCGGAAGTCCTCCGAGAGGTAGACGTAGTAGTCGCCGTCGGGGTAGGGGCTCAGCGGCCATGGTTCCTGGCCATGCCCGCCGACGCGATGTGGAGCAAAGGAGAAGGAGATGTGCTGCCAGTCGAGCGCGAACAGCCTGGCCTCCGGCTCGACGCAGGCAGTCAGCCCCTGCTCGACAGCCGCGACAAGGCGGTCCAGACGCACATAGCCCGGGTCTTCGTCCAGCGACGCGAGACTCCATGTGACGGAGTCCGCCGGCTCCTTGATGGCAGGCCACTTGGCTGGGTTCACGCTCGGACGGAACGCGAACTCCGCGTAGAAGCGGTCCCAAACGCTTCGGTACTCCGCTTCCAGCAGCTCGGTTACAGGCTCGCTCTTCACCCGCAGAGACTATCGAGCCGGCCCAGCGTGATCCCTTCGATGCGCATGCATCACGAGATCGCTGACAGAACCTTGAAGGTCCTCAGGCGCGCTCGTCTTCCTCGCTCTGTTGCTCGTTGAGCGAGGGGAGGCTCGCCCGCCAGTCGTGGGGGCGCTGGTGTACTTCTTCCTCGGAACGCGTGTTTCTGCGAGTGGCCTCGTCGACGAGGCGGCGGAGCCAGACGTGAGCGGGATCGTCGGTGGCGGTTCCGTGCCAGATCGCGCTGACGGTGTACTGGGGCATCTTCAGGGGAGGTGCGGTGGCTGTCAGGCCCAAGGTGTCGGCATAGACGGTGGCCGCATGGGTGGGGAGTGTGGCCAGGGCGGGCAGTGTGGCGAGCTGGAGGGCGGCTCCGGCGAAGTGGGTGGTGGAGGCGATCACCCGGCGGTGGAGTCCCTGTGCTTCGAGGAGGTCGTCGACGATGCCGCGCCGGCCCTCGTAGGAGATCAGAAGGTGCGGGTGGGCCAGGTAGTCGTCCCAGGTGATCGGGGTCTGCAGCGGTAGCAGACGGGGGTTGAACACGCAGGTGTAGCCGGAGACGAACAGCTCACGGCTGCGGTGGTCGGCACCGTGCGCGGGGGCCGCGGCCACCCCGAGATCGACCTCACCGCGGTCGATCATGTCGGCGACGGTGTTGCGGCTGGCCTGCCGTACGGCGAGCCGGATGCCCGGCAGCCCCGCGGTGGCGGCCAGCAGGCGAGGCAGCAGCGCCGCTTCCAGATCATCGGACATGCCCAGAGTGAAGGTGCGCTGGGCGGTGGCCGCGTCGAATCGGTCCCGGTCGGTCACCGCGCCGTGGATCAGCCCGAGGGCCGGCTCGATGCGGCGGGCGAGTTCGACGGCGCGCGGTGTGGGCACGATGCCGCTGCGGGTGCGGGTGAACAGCTCGTCACCGAAGAGTCCGCGCAGTCGGCCGAGGGCGGCGCTGGTGGCGCCCTGGCTCAGGTGCAGGGCGGCGGCCGCGCGGGTGACGCTGCGCTCGCGCATCAGGGCGGCGAAGACGACCAGCAGGTTGAGGTCGGCCTTCCTGAATTCGGTTTCATAAATGTTGATCATCGCAAAGATTAGTTTGCCAGATGGTATGTGGGGTTCCTACCGTCGACGCCATGACTTCTGCCTCTCCTCATGGGTCCCGCCGCACCGTGACCGTCGCCGTCGCCCAGGCGGCCGCCCCGTTGTTCGACACTCCGGCCGCAATGGCCCGGGCGGAAGAACTCATCCGCGAGGCCGCCCGCCGGGGTGCCGAAGTCGTCGTCCTTCCCGAGGCGTTCCTCGGGGGCTACCCGAAGGGACTGGACTTCGGCATCACGGTCGGCAGCCGCACCCCGGACGGCCGCGATCTTTTCCGCCGCTACCACCAAGCCGCCATCGAGGTCCCCGGTCCGGAGATCGAAACCCTGGCCGCGCTCACCCGGGAACTCGGGTGCCACGCCGTGGTCGGCGCGGTCGAACGTCAGGGCGGCACCCTGTACTGCGTCGCGCTCTTCTTCGGCCCCGACGGCTACCTGGGCCTGCACCGCAAGCTGATGCCCACCGCCGCCGAGCGTTACCTGTGGGGGCAGGGCGACGGATCCACTCTCCCCGTCATCGACACCGGCACCGCCCGTATCGGCGCGACGATCTGCTGGGAGAACTACATGCCGCTGCTGCGCACCGCGATGTATGCCAAGGGCGTGGATCTGTGGTGCGCGCCGACCGTCGACGACCGCGACGCCTGGCAGGCCACCATGCGGCACATCGCCCTGGAAGGCCGCTGTTTCGTCCTCAGCGCCAATCAGTACCTGCGGCGCGACGCCCTGCCGGCCGATCTCCACCCCGTCCAGGGCGACGAACCGGACACCGTCCTGATCGGCGGCGGCTCTGTCATCGTCTCCCCGCTCGGCGAGGTCCTGGCCGGGCCGCTGCGCGACGGCGAGGGAATCCTGACCGCGGAACTCGACCTCGACGACCTCACCCGCGCCCGCTTCGACCTCGACACCACCGGCCACTACGCCCGCCCCGACGTCTTCACCCTCCATGTCGATGAGTCCCCCCACCCCACCGTCACCGCCGGTTGACCGCACCGGCAGAACCGCGACGGCTCCGCTCTCCACGCCGGGCGGTCACACGGTCCACTTCGCTGATCGGCAAGCCGCCCGAAGGGGATGACTACTGGCCGGCGTGGCGGCTGGCAAAAGCCGTGCGGCGGACGCCCGGCGACGTAGTGTCCGCCCGCCCTGCGGTGGCGGGGGTCAAGCCTTGCTCTGCTGACCAGGCGCGCAGTGCGGCTTCGGCTTGCTCATGGACGCCCCTATCGTGCGACCTTGAGGCACGCCGAGCAGGGTGATGATCTCCTTGCCGTCAAGGGGCACCAGGATGCCGGGCAGCCGCTCAGAGACGGCACGCTCGGCTGCGGCACGCTCCTCGGACTCGCGCTGGGCCTGTTCTCTCGCGTGCCACTCGTCGTGGTCGGCCGCGTCGCAGGCCTGCAGAGCGGCCCGGCGCCAGTCCCCCTCGTCCCGCCCCTGGCCGAGGCCCACTTCCACGAAAAGGGCGCGGTAGTCCGGCGCGCCAGGGCCGGCCGACGCCACACCGAGCCGGGCGGGCGCCGCGTCGATCGGCCGGCCCTCCCGCGGACCGCTGCATTCCGAAGTAAGCACCGGCCACCGGTCCACTCAGTAAGAGATCACAGAGCATTCTCGGCAGGTCACCGCACCACATGTGATGTCTCCCCATGGGCCAGCCTGTATCGGAGTGGATCGCTAGGGTTGGGCGAGAGGGGCAGTAGCACCAGTGCTGGGGAGGTCGCCACGTTGTTCGGGTCGCGGACCGGATTCGGTTTGGAGTTCCACGTCGAACGCGAACCGTACCTGCTGTGCGTCGACGTCTTCGTCGGCGGGCTCCATGTGAACACGTGGGACAACGCGTTCTATCCGCCGCTGCTGGTCAAGAAACTCAAGGACGAGCTCAGTCGCTTTCGCACGCCGACCGCGCCGCCGGCGGGGTTCACCTCGCCGCTCAAGGCGTTTCGCCTTGTCGAGGACCGGTGGTCCGACGACGCCGGTTCGGGAACGGCATCCGCGGCCGGGGCGGAGCTCGAGAGCTACCGTTTCCTGGATTGGGGCGAGTGCACCGATGAGGTGCTCGCGTTCGCGTTCCCCGATGGGGACCAGGTGCACCTCGCCTGCCGGGTACGCGATGGAGGCGGTGTTACCTGGGGCACGGAGGCCAGGTGTGAGCCGACGGTGGTGTCGGTGAGCAGGACGGTGCTCGTCGAGGCGCTGGAGGGCGCCCTCGTCATCGCTGAACACGAGTGGTCTGCCCGGCTCGCCACCGACATCAAGGCCCGTGAGGCCCGCGAAGACGGGGACATGTCCACCGTGCGTTCTTCCTAGGCAGTGTCGCCAGCAGGGTGTCCGTTCCGGTGCTTGTTGTGGCAGCCGGGGCTTCGAGGTTGGGAACTGCGCATCTGCCAGGGTGGAGGAGCGACGTCGACATGACAGAGTCGGTTCCCGGGTCGACGGCGACCGCATCGGCTGATGTGGCGCGAGCTCGGGCGGAGATTGCGCTGAGCCTTCCGGCTCCGCTGGTGGCGTTGTGGAACGTGACGGACGGCTTGATGACTGATGCCGGTGTGACCGTGTACTCGGCCAGGTGCATCGGCGAACGCAATGCCACCTACGAAGTCGCGCAGTACGCACCGGGTTTCCTTCTCATCGGCGACGACAGTGGTGGCCGCGGGTTTCTCCTGCGTGCCGACGGTCCGGGCTCCGCCGTGTTCGCCTCAGATCTGGGCGACCTGGGTCCTGAAGACTTCGAAGTCGAGTCCGTGGACTTCGTGTCCTGGATCGAATCGCTTTGTTCCACCCCCTTTTGCTGACAGCCGCCGCGCCGATCAGCATCCGCCGCTGCGCGGGATTCCGCCGTCCGTCATCTTCACTCCATGTAGTAGTCGGCGTACTGGGCGGAGTGTGCCTCGACGGAGAAGTCCTCGAAGTCGCCGGCCTTCTCGCAGTCGAGCAATCGCTGAAGCGCTGCTTCGGCTTCGGGTTGGCGCTGCGACAAGAGGTACGCCTTGGTTCTGGCCAGTCCCCTTCCGCACAGCAGCTGGATGTCGATCGAGCAGTCGGCGTCCATGCCGGCGGACTTGGCCTTCCAGATGAGCAGTACGTCGTCGAGACTGCCGGCGTTGAACAGCTGAACACAGCACAACTTCATCAACTCGGTGTCGCCGTAGCCTTGAGCCTGCCGTTCCAGCCCGATATGCACTCCGAGCAGCCCGCGCACCTCGTCGAGGCCCACGCCGACAGGGTGCAGACCGTAGCGGTGAAGGCACTCGTCCTCGTCCATTGCCATGCCCTTTCTTCTGGTGACATCTCACTGCAGCGGGGATTCAAGCGGGGAGATCGGTCCGGTGAGGAACGCGGCCTCGAAACCGAAGCACACCATCAATCCGTCTGGTGCCACCGCCAGGGCGCCGATGGTTTCAGGGAACGTGAGCGGGACGCCGGTCTCCTCGCGGGTGATGAGGTCCCACAGCCGTACCGTGCGGTCGTCGCCGCCGCTGACCGCGACGGGCCGGCCGTCGACCAGGCCGGTGGCGAGTACGGTCACGGTGCCGGTGTGTCCGGTCAGAGCGGGGAGGAGTTCCGTGCCGTCGGCGAGATCCCACATCCGTACCCTGCTGTCCTCACCGCCGCTGAGGGCGACCGTCCGGCCGGCGACAACGGCGGCGGCCACTGCCTCGACCCGGCCCGTGTGACCGGTCAGAGGCGCTCCGATCTGTTGGCCGGTCCTCACGTCCCATATCCGTACGGTGCTGTCCTGACCGCCGGAGACGGCGACCGGCCCGCCGTCGAGCATCGTGGTGGCCACCGCCTGCACGAACCCGTCGTGTCCGGCGAGGGGATCACCGATCTGGTGACCTGTCGCCAGGTCCCAGCGCCGCAGCTCACCGGAGTAGCCGTCGTCGAAGCCGCCGGTGACGGCGAGCGGGCGGCCGTCGAGGACCGCGGTGGCCACCGTGTGCGCCTGCGGGATGGCGACCGGAGCCGCACCGACCGGTTCACCGGTGTTCAGGTCCCATCGGCGTACGGTCCCGCTGGGCGCCCCCCACGGAACCGATCGCTGGCCGACGGTGACCGCTGTCGGGTGTCCGTTCACGGTTGCCGTGGCGACGGCGTGGACAGCCGCCTCACTTTCTGCGTCCGTGACGAGCGGGGTTCCGTTCGGCTGTCCGGTGGTCAGGTCCCAGCGGTGCATCTCCCCGTGGGCACAACCCGTGAGGGCGACCGGGCGGCCGGCGACCTTTGTGATCGCCGTGCTCCTGATCGTGCCGAAGTGTCCGCCGACCGGGGTCCCCGCAGGCGGCTGGGGCGACAGATCCCACAAGCGCACCGTCCCGTCCTCCATGGCGGTGACCGCGACAGGACGTCCCTCGACGACGGTCGCGGCGAGCGCGCCCGCGTCGCGGGCGGTGAACGGTTCCACCACGGGGCGCCCGGTGGCCAGGTCCCATCCGCACACCGTGCCTCCGTCGAGGAGGGCGCACACGACCGGACGGCCGTCCAGCATCGTCACGTCGAGGTCCGCGACCCAGTGCCGGGTACGTCCTGTCAGTACCTCCCCGATGGGTTTCCGGGTGCCGAGATCCCAGCGCCGCACGGTGCCGTCGTAACTGCCGGTGACGGCGACCGGGCGGCCGTCGAGAGTCGTGGTCGCCATCACGGTCAGGCCCTCGGTGTGACCGGTGAGCGGCTCTCCGGCGGGGCGCCCTGTGGCGAGGTCCCACAGCCGTGCCTCCGTGTCGCCGCTGCTCCCGGTGACCAGCACCGGGCGGCCCTCCAGCATCGTCGTCGCCAGATGCACGGCCCCCGTGTGACCGGTGGGGATCGAAGTGACGTGACGGCCCGTCGCCAGGTCGTGGACCGCCGCGACGGGGAAGTCCTGGCAGACGTCGGTGTCGCTGTCGTCGGTCTGGACGGTGGACACCACGACCGGCCGTCCGTCGAGCACCGCGCAGGCCAGGGAGTTCAGGTAGATCCCTCCCGGGTACCACATCCCTTCGGGGAGGCTCTCGAGACCGGAGAGGATCCCGGGACAGGGCGCGGTGTCGATCCGGCGGATCGGTCGACCTCCCGCCAAGTCGCCTACCTGGATGGTGTTTCCGTAGGTGCCGGCGACCACGACGGGGCAGCCGTCCAGTTCGGTCGTGGTGAGCACCCACACGTCCTCCGCGAGGGGCGACCACACATGGATCTGCTCACCGGTCGCGAGGTCCCAGGCCCGCACGGAGGACTCCCCGTAGCCGCCGGTCACCGCGACGGCACGGCCGTCCCGCGTCGTCGCGGTCGCCACGGCCGACAGCCCTTCCTCGTGACCGGTCAGCGTGGCGAGGAGGCGGGGTGATGTCTCCGAACCGGTCGCCCACGCCACCTTCCACTCGTGGCCGCCGTCGCCCGGCAGTGGTACGGAGGCGATGCGAGCCGCCAACCCGGGCGCCCCGTGGCGGGCGGCGTCGAGGGCCAGCAGATCGCGGCGTACCCGGGCGTCGGCGTCCCGGTGCAGATGCGCCGACTCCCGGTACACCGCCGCCGTCAACCGGCCGGTCGGCCCCGGGGCCCCGTCCAGCAACGCCTGCACCCGCGCTGGATCGGCGTGCACCAAGAACCCGGGATCGGCCGACCCCACATCCATCACCACGGAATCAGCCTCGGAGACATCAGGGGTCGGACCTTCAGACATGGCAGCACTGTAGAGAGGCGCACTGACACGCGTTCCGACGGACCCATGTGAGGTGCTGTGTCAGATGCCCGTGGCGGCGAAGGCGAGGAACTGGGTCGTCTGGAGGGAGGAGAAGTTGTCGTCGGAGACCAGGAGCACCGTGCGACGGCCGTCCGGCAGGCGCGGGCCCAGGGTGATGCCTTCGACGTTGTCGACGCGCCGCAGGCCGGGCACGTCGGACAGGTCCGTGACGAGCGTCTTGCGGACCGGTGTCACCGGGCCGTCCGTCAGGGAGTCGCGGCCGAGGACGTCGGTGGCTCCGTGCAGGTCGACGAGGTAGATCCGGACCTTCCAGTCGTTGGCGCTGAAGATCGAGGCGCGTTCCAGCAGCAGGAAACGGTCGTGGCCCAGCGCGACGAGATCGCTGACTCCGTTGGTGTCGGTGCTGCCCGTGGGAGGCGTGGCGAAGAGCGGTTCGAGGGGGTAGGCGTACTGCGCCACCGGTCGGCCTGTGCGGGCGTCGTGGACGGTGAGGCGGGTCAGGGCGCCGTGGGAGGGGGTGGGGTCGTCGCCGTCCTGGTAGAGGGGATCTTCCATGGCGGTGACGATCCGGCGGCCGTCCGGAGTGAAGGTGACCCCTTCGAGGGTCTGGTTGCGGCGGGGGCCGACGGGCTGCGCGTTCATGTGCAGTTGCGGTGGCAGGGGGAGCGCGCCGGTGTCCTGGCCGGTCACGGTCGCCCGTCTGACCGACGGGTCCCCGAGCACGGCCGGGCCGTTGGCCGGGACGACACGTTCGCCTTCGCTCGTCCAGACCAGACCGCCGCCGCGCGGATCGACGGCGATGCCCTCGGGGTCGGGGGCGATGGTCGCGGGCTGTCCGGCGGGGGTGGAGGTGGGCGGGTAGACGGTGCCGTCGGGGCGCAGCCAGGGGTGGGTGCCGGTGAGTTCGACTCCGCTGAGGCGGCCGTGCGCGAAGTCCGCCCGGGCGGTGTAGAAGCGGGCCGGGCCGGTCGCCGACCGGTCGTCGCTGATCAGGTAGTAGGAGCGGGTGGTGGCGTCGTAGCTGATGGCGGACAGTCCGCCGACGGTGGTGCCCTGGAAGGACAGCGCGTTCGGCAGATCCTGTTCGCCGATGAAGTCCAGGCGGGGCAGGTGAGCGGTGGTGTCGGGTGCGGCCGCGGTGAGGGCCGGCAGGGTGGCGAGGGCGAGCAGGGACGCGACGAACCGGCCGCGGGCGGTGCGCAGGCGCATGAGGGTGAGTACTCCTTGACGGGGCCTCGAGGCCCCCATCGGTGTCGGTGTGTGGTCAGGCTTCGGAGGGAGACACCTGCACGGGGACAGGTCGTCGGCGGCGCCGGGCGAATACCGCAAGTGCCAGCAGGGTGAAGGCGTACGGGAGTGCCGAGACCAGCTGCGACGGCACGGAGAGGTTGCCGAGCTGGACGGCGAGGGCTTCGGCGGCGCCGAAGCCGAGTGCGGCCAGGAACACGCCCCAGGGGCGGAGCATGCCGAGGTACACGGCGGCCAGCGCGATGTAGCCGCGGCCGGCGGTCATGTCGGTGACGAAGAAGGAGACCGCCCCCATGCTGAGGAACACCCCGGCCGCTCCGGCGAGGGCGCCGCTGAGCGCCAGCGCCACGAACCGCACCCGGCCGACGCGGATGCCGACGGACCGTGCCGCGTCCGGGAACTCGCCGACCGCGCGAAGATGGAAGCCGAACCGGGTCCGCAGCAGCAGCCATGCGACCGCCGGGGCCGCCGCGACGGCGATCCAGGTCATGAGGTTCTGGCCGCCGATCACGGTGCCGAGGCCCGGGATGTCGCCGAGCAGCGGCAGGTCGACCGTGGGCAGTGTGCCGCTGCGCAGCCGGCTGGTGCCGCCCTTGTCACCGAGCAGCGCGTACACGGCGTACGCGGTGGCGCCGGACGCCAGCAGGTTGATGCCGATGCCCGCGATGATGGCGTCCGCGCCCAGGTGCAGGTGCAGTACGCCCAGGAGCAGTGCGAGCAGGCAGCCCGCCGCGATCCCGCACGCGGCGCCGGCCCACACCGAGCCGCTGTAGCCGGCGACGAGCGCGCCGGTGCAGGCGGCCGACAGCATCGAGCCCTCCAGCGCGATGTTGGGTACGCCGGCCCGTTCGGCGATCAGACCGCCCAGAACGGCCAGGACGTACGGTGTGCAGACGCGCAGCACCGCGGCGAGGAACCCGGCGCTGAACACGACGTCGAGAACCGGACCCATCAGCGGGCCCCCTTCCGCGCGAGGTACCGCTCGACCAGGTCGGGCAGCGCACGCGCCGTGACCAGGAGGACGATGACGGCCTGGATGATGATCACCGTCTCGGAACCGACGTCCGTCTGCTGTTCCATGACGTCACCGCCGACGCGCAGATACGAGTACAGGAGCGCGGCGCCGACCACGGCGATCGGGTTGTTGCGGGCGAGCAGGGCGACGACGATGCCCTCGAAGGCGAGGCCGCCGGCCATGTCCGGCTGCAGGCCGCCGTAGATCCCGAGGACCAGGTGCGCACCCGCGAGCCCGGCCAGGGCGCCGCCGAGGACGAAGCTCCACTCGATGGTCCGGGGCACGTCGATGCCGCCGTACCGGGCGAAGGACGGGTTCGAGCCGGTCATCCGGATGCGGTAGCCCAGGGGTGTCCTGGCGAGCAGGAACCATACGGCGGCGGCGATCGCCAGCATGCCGAACAGGCCGACGTTGGCCTGGTCGAGCGGGACGCCGAAGATGTTCGTGAGGAGAGGGAGGGCCGAGTCGGGGCGGATCGGGTCGGACTGGACGGCCGCGCTGGACGGCGCCTTCAGATGGTCCGTCAGCAGCCAGTCGAAGACGCGTACGACGACGGCGTTGAGCATGAGGGTGGCCACGATCTCGTTGGCTCCGAGCCGTGCCTTCATCACTCCGGGGACCGCACCGAGCGCGCCGCCGACGAGGGCGGCCGCCGCGAGCGGGACGAGGACCGCGAGGACCGGCGGGAGGTGGAGGTTGATGGCCACCAGGGCCGCCGCCAGCGCGCCGGTGTACACCTGGGCCTCCGCGCCGAGGCTGATCTGCCGGGCGCGGAAGGGGATGGCGACGGACAGGCCGAGCAGGGCGAGGGTGGTGGCGTCGGCCAGCCAGCGGCCGATCCGGGGCGTCCGCTCCAGCGGGCCGGTGAGCAGTGCGTTCATGGCGCCGGAGGCGTCCTTGCCGGTGGCCAGGACCACCAGGAAGGCGATCAGGACGGCCGCGACGACGGTGAGCACGGTCATCGACAGCTCCACCACCGCCGAGCGCCGCCTGGCGGTGAGGAAGTCGCGGCGGCCCTCCTGCTCCGCGACGGACTCCGTGGCGGACTCCGTGTGGGGCTCTGCGGCGGGCGGAGTCCCGGCGACGGCGCGCCGGCCGTCGGGGGCGTTGTGGGGAAGGGTGGTCATGGGGTGCCTGCCGGGGTGAGTCCGTGGGCGATCCGCCCGGCCGGATGGTGTTCGACGCCGAGCATGTACAGGCCTGCCTGCTCCTCGGTGAGGTCGGCGGGGTCGTCGAACCGGGCGGTCAGGCGGCCGTCCTTGATGACCAGGAGCCGGTCCGAGAGCGCGAGCAGTTCGCCGAGGTCGGCGGAGACGAGGAACACCGCCGCGCCCGCGTCACGGGCCTCGATGAGCCGTTCGTACATGAAGTGCATGGCGCCGATGTCGACGCCCCGCGTGAGCTGGGCGGCCAGCAGCACCCGGGGCCCGGCGGACAGTTCGCGGGCCACGATCACCTTCTGCAGGTTGCCCCCGGACAGCGCGCCGACCGGTACGGCGGGGTGCGGGACCCGGATCGCGTAGCGCTGGATCAGCTGCTCGGCCAGCCGCCGTGCCCCGCGTGTGTGCAGCCGGCCGTGCCGGGCGAGCGGGGGGCGGTCGTGGCGGTCGACGATCAGGTTGTCGGTGACGGACTGGTCCAGGGCCGCGCCGTTGGCGAGGCGGTCCTCGGGGACGTGGGCGACGCCGGCCGCGCGGTGGGCCGCCGCGTCGAGCCGGGTGACGTCGGTGTCCTCGACGGTCACGGATCCGGTGGTGGGCTGCCGCAGTCCGGCGAGGATCTCGACGAGTTCGGTCTGCCCGTTGCCCTCGACCCCGGCCAGGCCGACGATCTCGCCCGCGGCGACGTCGAAGGAGACGTCGTGCAGGGGCTGCCCGCCTTCCGGCCCGGAGTGGAGGGAGCGCACCCGCAGCACCGGCGCGCCGGGACGGGCAGCCGGCTTGGAGACCTCCAGGGACAGCTCGCGGCCCACCATCATCGACGCCAGCTGGGCGGGCGTGGACTCCTCCGTGCGTACGGTGCCGGTCACGCGGCCCGCGCGCATGATGGTGACCCGGTCGCTGATCTCCCGTACCTCTTTGAGCTTGTGGGAGATGAACAGCACGGTCATGCCGCCGTCACGGAGCCGGCGTACGGCCTCGAACAGGTCGGTGGTCTCCTGCGGGGTGAGCACCGCCGTGGGCTCGTCGAGGATGAGGATCCGGGCGCCCCGGTGCAGGGCCTTGAGGATCTCGGCCCGCTGCCGCATGCCGACGCTCACCGCCTCGGCCCTGGCGTACGGATCGACCGACAGTCCGGCCTCCTCGGCGAGGGCCGCGGTGCGCTCGGCGGCGGCAGCGCGGTCGACGCGGGCCGCCGGGCCCGGCTCGACGCCCAGGACGACGTTCTCGGCGATGGTGAACGACGGCACCAGCATCAGGTTCTGGTGCACCATGCCGATGCCCAGCGCGATGGCGTCCTGGGGAGTGGAGAGCCTGACCCGCTCACCGCGGACCCGGATCTCACCGCTCGACGGCTGTTCCAGCCCGTACAGCAGTTTCATCAGCGTCGACTTGCCGGCGCCGTTCTGTCCGACGATCGCCCGTATCTCGCCCCCGGCCACCCGCAGGTCGATGTCCTGCGCGGCCCGGGTGCCGTTGGGGTACGTCTTGCCCAGGCCCCTGACGTCCAGGGCGAGAGGGGGTTGCTGCTGGTCCACGAGGCTCCTTCCGGCCGGAGTCGTTCTCAGAAGGCCGACGGGACCGTGACCGCGCCGGACGCGATCTTCGCCGCCTGGTTCTTGAGCTCGGTCCGCAGAGCCGCCGGCACCAACTTCTCGAAGTTGGGGTTGTCCACGTAGCCCACGCCGTTCTCGGTGAGACCGACCGCGGCCGGCTTGCCGTAGGCGAGGCTGCCCGACTTGTTCTGCTCGGCCGCCAGGTACAGGGCGTTGCCCGCGTTCTTGAGGATGGAGGTGACCACGGTCTGCTGCTGGGCGGGGTCGGTGAGGGTCTTGTACTGGTCGGAGTCGACACCGAAGGTGTACCGCTTGGCGGCCACGGCGGACTCGAACACGCCCAGGCCCGAGGATCCGGCCACCGGCCACACCAGGGCGGCGCCCTGCTCGTACATGGACGAGGCGATCTCCTTGCCCTTGGCGGGGTCGCCGAAGGGGTTCTGACCGCCGACGTACTGGACCAGGACTCCGGAGGACGGATTTCCGCCGGCCGCCTGGAAGCCGGCCTTGAAGCCCACCACGAAATCCTCGATGACCGGGATCTTCACCCCACCCATCACACCGACCTTGGTGTCACCGGCGGCCCCGGGAAGGGATTTCCCGGCCACGAGCTTCTCGGCGATGAATCCTGCCAGATAGGCGGCCTCGTTCTGCTTGAACGTGACCGAGTACACATTGGCGCACTTGTTGGAACAGCCGTTCTTGCCCGTGTAGTCCACGGTCGAGTCGAAAAGCCAGAACTTCTTGTCCGGGTACTCCGGGGCCAGTTTGGATATGAAGCCGGCCGTGTCCACGGTGCCCGCCGCCAGGACGTCGTAGTCATCGCCGGACGCGGCGTCCTCGAACCCGGACTGCCACTTCGTACGGTCGCTGCCCAGCTCCACCACCTTCAGTGAGTAGCCGAGGCTCTCCGCCTTCTTCAGGCCCGCGTACGCGGAATCGAAGAAGGAGCGGTCGCCGAGGGTTCCGTTGATCACGAACTTGATTCTCGGCTTCCCGGAATCCGAGCCGCTCGACGCGGTGTCGGATCCGCCGGAGGAACCGCATCCGACGAGAACGACGGACAGAGCCGTCACGGCCCCCAGAATTCTGATCTTGTTCATGTTCCGGTACTCCTTGCTCATCCAGGGGACTTCGAGGGGACTTTCGGAAATTGCGTGGGGCTGGCCGAAAACTATGCAATGCAAAACGTTTTGGCTATGCGTGTCGGTGCTACGAGTTTGTTTCGGCCGCGGCGGTCAGTGCCGTCGCGGCGATGACGAGGGCGCGGTCGAATTCCGCCTCGCGCTCCTCCGGTGTGAGCGTCTCCTCGTGGCGGACGTGGTCGGTCACCGTCAGCACGGCCAGGGCCCGGCCGCCCTCGGCGGCAGCGGCCGCGTAGAGGCCGGCCGCCTCCATCTCGACGGCCAGCGTCCCGTGCGCGGCGAGCCGCTCGAACAGATCGGGTCGCTGGAGATAGAAGTGGTCGCTGGTGAGGACGGGGCCGACGTGCACGCCCGCGCCCTGCCCCGCAGCGGCCTGGCTCGCCGCCGCGGCCAGCTCGAACGTCGCCGTGTGGCTCAGTTGCACACCGGGGATCCGCTGCGCGCTCATCGCGGAGTCGGTGTGTGCGGCGGTGGCCACGACCACGTCCCGCAGTGCCACCGAGGACGGGATCCCGCCGCAGGTGCCGACGCGGGCGATGGCACGCACGCCGTAGACGCGGAAGAGCTCGGTGGCGTAGATGGTGATGGAGGGCATGCCCATGCCCGAGGCCAGCACGGACAGTGGCCGCCCTCGCCAGGTGCCGGTGTATCCCTCGATGCCCCGCACCTCCGTGACCAGCCGGGCATCCTGGAGGAAGTCCCGCGCGATGCGACGGGCCCGGCGCGGATCGCCCGGCATGAGGACCTGGGGCGCGAAGTCGCCCGGGGCGGCGGAGATGTGGGGAGTGGCCATCAGACTTCCCGCCTCTCCTGCACGGAGACGGCCGCGGGAAGGGTCTCTCCGCTCAGCCAGCGGACCAGCCGGTCCCACAGCACCGGATAGCAGTCCCACGCGAGGAAGCCCGGCGGGGCCCAGTGGGGCGCCAGGTCGGAGGTGAAGGCCGCGGATCTCCCCGCCCCG